>JBDNGR010000109.1:0-12409 GCA_041689165.1 Coxiellaceae bacterium | reverse complement strand
GGGCCACTGCTCGCAAGCTGAAACTTAAAACTTCGCATCTTGAGAGTCGAGAGGTATATACACCGGCGCAACTGATGTTGGTTGATTTTTGCTGGCACAAGCCGCTAAGCAGGCTGTGGTGCTGACAACAATCAACATCAAACGAAGTTTATTGTTCATAAGTAGCTCCTCAAGGTTGTCGGTAGATGAAGATAAAGAAATGTAACTAGCAATGTACTTTCCCCTAAGCAAGAATTGCTTTTTTCTGTGGTGAAGTTGAATGACACATTTTTACCCTACTATGCATTTTTTAATTTGTCAAACCACTGACGATTAATTTGTGTTGTTAAATTTATAATTTACAAAAAAAATTATTTTATACCTTTTAGGTTGAGTTCTGTTAATCTTGAGTGAGTATTTAAGCCTATAAAATACGAATAAAATTAACCTCCTAATTTTTTTGAATTTGTTTAGTGATTTGTACGTACTGTTAAGTAAATATACCTCTCGACTCTCAAGATGCGGGAGGTATATACCTAAGGGAGAATGTCTATGAATAAATGTCATACGTGTGGTAATCAATACGACAAGCTATTTGAGATTATTAAAGACGAGACTAATTACTTTTTTGATAGTTTTGAATGCGCGATTCAAGCCTTAGCACCCGCGTGTAGTCATTGCTGCTGTAAGATTGTGGGGCATGGCGTTGAGGCGCGAAACAATATTTACTGTTGTGCACACTGTGCGCGCCAAGAAGGGATTTCCGATCTGACAGACCGTTCCAATTTAAATTGATTTAGAGATGAGATCTGCATCGCACACAGTAGAGCCAAAAGCGATGGAGTTTCTAAAGTTGTTTGCGGCTGATATCTTTAGAAGTTGAGATAAAACCCGCCTGAAATCACTTGTCCGGTGGTGGATAGCTCGATACCTATTTTTTTCCAGTTGAAATCTGAGACTAACTGAATGAACGGAATGAGAGGTGAGTGAGATGAAAATAACACCTCGCCTTTGCGATAACCGTAAACCAAACCGAGGCGATAGCCCAAATGCCATTGTATATTTTCGCTGAGTGGCTTAGTTAGCCAATAGCGGTTGATACCAGCTGCATATGAGCGATGTGAATAGGAGTTAGTGAAAGTGCCGATGAAGTAGCCATGATCGACATATCCTACTAAGTAATTTCCCTGGATTAGCCCGAATTGATTAGTCCAAAGATGGGTGGTCCACATGCCAAGCAACAGTGTGCGTGGCGCGGGCTCGCCGAAATACTTAATTTTGTTTTGGGTTGACGTGGTTTCAGTAGCAAAAACATTTTGGGTTAAAGTGAGTACAGCGAAGATCAGAATGGTTTTTTGGCGCAATTTTCACCCTCTGGAAATGACTTAAGTTACGCGTGACTATCCTTGCAAGATATTTCCAAAAGATGGACTATGTCATTAGTTTTACCCCTCCTGATTGCAACAAAGACACTATTTCTTGATGATTATTAACATAAAACACTACAATGGCAATTAAAAATTCTGTTTCAGGTTTGCTCTATTTGGTTGCAACTCCTATAGGTAATTTAACTGATATCAGTTTGCGTGCGATTGAAATCTTGCAGCAAGTTGATTTGATTGCTGCTGAAGATACGCGACATAGTAAAGCATTGCTGCAGCATTATCAGATTAATACTCCGATGTGGTCTTTGCATGAGCATAATGAAACTCAGCAAGCGTCTAAAATTGTAGAAATGTTGCAGGCTGGAAAAAATATAGCGCTCATTTCTGATGCTGGAACTCCTATTATCAGCGATCCTGGCTTTCGTTTGGTGGCTTTAGTTAAAGAAAATCAAATTAAGGTTCTGCCAATTCCAGGAGCCTGTGCACTTATTAGTGCCTTGATTGCCTCGGGAATTTCAGCCGAAGCTTTTACATTTGTGGGTTTTCTACCGGCGCGTGGTGAAGTGCGTCGTAAGGCCATTGAAGCTTTAAAAAACGAAACTCGTAGCTTAATCATGTACGAGTCCACACACCGTATTGTTGATCTGATTGAATTGCTTAACAGCGTCATGGGGGAGAATCGTAAGGTTTGTGTCGCACGGGAATTAACTAAAACGTATGAAACGATTAAAACTGACACCCTTGCTAATCTGTATGCTTGGATCACTAATGATGCTATGCAGCAAAAAGGTGAGTTCGTGGTAATAGTGGAGGCGGCTCCTGTCCGCTTTGAAAATGAAGAGCAGCTCGAGTGCCAGCGTATTTTGCAGGTGTTGCTGGAAGAGCTTCCGTTGAAACAGGCGGTAGCGATCACAGTGAAATTAACAGGCATAGGTCGAAAGCCTGTTTATCGATGGGCTTTAGAGCTATCAGCGGGTCGCGACGCATAATCACAGCTTTCTGGTATCAATCTGGCGCTAAGCCTGACAAAAGAACAATTTATGTTTATACTCCAGCCCCTAAAGCCAGCTAAGCAGTCGCCGCCTTATGTAGTAAGGGGGAGGAAAGTCCGGGCTCCATGGGCAAAGTGCCAGGTAACACCTGGGAGGCGTGAGCCTACGGAAAGTGCCACAGAAAATAAACCGCCTAGGTCTTAGGCTCGCTTTAAACCTTGTTGTTACGAGGTTTAAAGGAGTCTAAGTTAGGTAAGGGTGAAAAGGTGCGGTAAAAGCGCACCGCGTTGGTGGTAACATCAATGGCAGGGTAAACCCCGCTCGGAGCAAGACCAAATAGGAACCTTAGTGTTTATTCACGGGCGTGCCCACGCCAAGGTTCGGGTAGGTTGCTTGAGGTGGATGGTGACATCCACCCTAGAGAGATGACTGTTCACGACAGAACCCGGCTTACCGGCTGGCTTTTTCTAATATGGATTGTATCGTAAAGCTATAGCTTCGGGTGTTCGTTCCTAATAACGTCGATGTTAATTTAGAAGGTAATCCTTGGAGTGCCTTTTATTCGTCACAGGAGGCCCCCATGCCCAATTTTCGCGAGCATTTACAGGCTCAACTTGATCAACTCAAGCAAAATGGCTTATTCAAAAACGAACGTTTCATCACCACTCCACAAAATTCTGATATCACCGTTGCCCCTCACCAAGAAGTTCTAAATTTCTGTGCTAATAACTATTTGGGTTTAGCCGATGATCCTGAGTTAGTTGCTGCTGCACAAAAATCATTGCCAGACTATGGTTTTGGTATGGCTTCAGTGCGTTTTATTTGTGGTACTCAAACCATTCACAAGGATTTGGAAAAAGCTTTAAGCGGATTTTTGAGTATGGAAGATACCATTCTTTACTCTTCATGTTTCGATGCGAATGGCGGTCTATTTGAAACTTTGTTTGATGACCAAGATGCCATTATTAGTGATGCCTTGAATCACGCGAGCATTATTGATGGTATCCGTTTATGCAAAGCAAAACGTTTCCGTTATAACAATAATGATATGCAAGATTTGGAAATCAAATTAAAAGAAGCTGATGCGGCCGGTGCCCGTTTTAAATTGATTGCGACGGACGGTGTTTTTTCGATGGATGGCATTATTGCCGATCTAAAATCAGTCTGTGATTTGGCTGATAAGTACAATGCGCTCGTTATGGTCGATGATTCACATGCGGTTGGTTTCATTGGTCATAATGGTCGTGGTACACCGGAATATTGTGGCGTGCAAGATCGCGTGGATATTCTAACCGGCACTTTAGGTAAAGCTTTGGGTGGCGCTTCAGGTGGTTATACTGCTGGACCTAAAGAAGTTGTGGAATGGTTGCGTCAGCGCTCCCGTCCGTATTTATTTTCCAACAGTTTAGCTCCCGTGATTGTGGCAACTTCAATAGAAGTATTAAAGCTTCTGAAAAATCGGGGTGCTGAATTGCGCCAACGCCTACAAACCAATAGTCAGCATTTTAGAAGAGCGATGAGTGATTTGGGTTTTGATTTGGTGCCAGGCGTGCATCCCATTATCCCTGTGATGCTCGGTGATGCGAAACTGGCGAGCGACATGGCCAATCGTTTATTACAAGAAGGAATTTATGTTGTCGGTTTTTCTTATCCAGTAGTGCCGATGGGCAAAGCACGGATTCGTGTGCAAATGTCAGCGGCTCACACGATGGAACAATTAAATCGAGCGATTAATGCATTTGCTAAAATGGGCAAGGAAATGGGAGTAATCAAATGAAAGCACTCGTTAAAGCAAAGCCTGAAGTTGGTTTGTGGATGATGGATGTGTCTAAACCTAAACCTGGTCCCAATGATGTATTAATTCGCATTAAAAAAACGGCGATTTGTGGTACGGATCTGCACATTTATAAGTGGGATGAATGGGCGCAAAAAACCATTAAAGTGCCGATGCATGTCGGTCATGAATTCATCGGCGAAATTGTCGAAGTGGGCCATGTAGTTGAAGGTGTAAAAGTGGGTGATCGAGTGTCTGGTGAAGGACATGTCACTTGTGGTCATTGCCGCAATTGTCGTGCTGGTGGAAGACATCTATGTCGTAACACGGTGGGTGTCGGCGTTAATCGTGAAGGAGCTTTCGCTGAATATTTAGTCATTCCTGCTGTCAATGCGGTTAATATACCAGAAGCTATTAGTGATGATGTAGCAGCCATGATGGACCCTTTGGGTAATGCGGTACACACCACACTTTCATTTGGCATGGTTGGTGAAGATGTTTTGATTACGGGTGCCGGTCCTATTGGTTGCATGGCCATCGCTATTGCGAAGCATATCGGTGCACGCCATGTTGTGATTACCGATGTAAATGAATATCGCTTAGAATTGGCGCGCAAGATGGGAGCTACGCGCGCGATTAATCCCCAAAAAACCTCATTGAAAGAGACCATGATCCAATTAGGCATGAGCGAAGGTTTTGATGTCGGTTTAGAAATGTCCGGCAATCCTGATGCGGTACGTTCTATGTTGGACGCCATGAACAATGGTGGCAAGATTGCTTTCTTAGGTATTCCACCGACTGATTTTGCTATTAATTGGCATCATGTTGTATTTAAAGGCTTAACCATTAAAGGTATTTACGGTCGAGAAATGTTTGAGACTTGGTACAAGACGATCAATCTCTTAGAAAGTGGTTTGAATGTTGACCCCGTTATAACGCATCGTTATAAAGCGGATGATTTTCAGAAAGGTTTTGATGCGATGTTATCGGGTGAAGCTGCTAAAGTAATTTTAGATTGGTCGTAGCAACTGTCTTGAAGCTTAAGCATCAAGACAGTATTTTTGATTATCTCTGATCAGGGCATTCATAATAATAAGCATCTTATGCATACAAGCCGGCAGAGCGACTTTTTTTAGTTTTCCAGCGGTACACAGTTTTTGATAAAAGGCTTTGATTCGAGCATTATGTCGAGTGGCCACCAAGGTGGCCATGTAAAGAGTGCAGTGTTGGGCTAAACTTGCGAGTCTTCGAGCTTGTGCGGCCCAACACCCAAAGTTATTTAATTACAACGAAACTTGCTACGAAGAGCCTGTAGGGGCGGGGCCCTGTCCCCGCCCTCTCAACCGTACACCGATCCAATTTAAAGAGGGCAGGCACGGGGCCTGCCCCTACAAGCCCAACAAAGGAGTAAAAAAATGCCCTCATTTGATATTGTTTCTGAAGTTGATAAGCATGAATTAGCCAATGCCGTTGATCAAGCGAATCGCGAGATTGCGAATCGTTTTGATTTTAAGGGTACCGACTCTACTTATGAATTAAGTAATGATGCTATTAATCTCTCGACTGAAAGTGATTTCCAGTTAAAGCAAATGGAAGAAATTTTAAATTTGCGCTTAAGTAAGCGTGGAATTGAGCTGGGTCACTTGGAAGAGAGTGAAGCGGTGATTCAATTAAAAAGTGCTAAGAAAAGCATCAAAGTGAAAGAAGGGTTGAATGCTGAAGCGGCTAAAAAAATCACTAAGCTGATTAAAGATTCAAAAATGAAAGTGCAAGCGACTATTCAGGGTGATCAAGTGCGTGTTACGGGTAAAAAGCGTGATGATCTACAAGAAGCAATGACAGCTTTGCGTAAGGTGGATGTGGGTGCGCCGCTACAGTTTAAAAATTTCCGTGATTAATTCGGTGTGTACAGCCTGCCCCCTGAAACAGCTTCTGTAACTCCGGTGGTGCCAGTTAAGCTCAAACTCAAATTCTTTAAACTACGCACCGCCAAATAAGCGAATATTTGCGCCTCGAGTGCTTGGCCATTCCAGCCTACTTGATCAGCCGTTTGAATATGAGTGGCTGTTCCTGAAGCTTGAGTTAAGCGTGCGCGTAATTCTTGAAGTATCACTGGATTATTCCAACCACCACCAGCTAAAATCCAATTTTTTGGTATCGTGATTTTCGTTAAAGCTAAGCTCTGCACAATACTTTCAGCCGTGAAAGCCTCGAGAGTTCGACAGGCGTCTTCTAGCGTTA
The DNA here is from genome assembly GCA_041689165.1 of Coxiellaceae bacterium. GTDB lineage: Bacteria > Pseudomonadota > Gammaproteobacteria > Coxiellales > Coxiellaceae > CAIQCE01. The sequence continues at coordinate 6,038 of JBDNGR010000109.1, read as the reverse complement.
AAGCGTCTAATTCCTGAATCAGTTGCAAGTCACCAATATCTAATGCTTTGGGCGGTGCGAGTTTAAAGAAATTTTGATTTTGTTTTTGGATCGATTTTTCAAATAAAGTATTTAGTACCGCTTCGTTTACTTTCCCTTGCTGACCATAATGACCATCTTTATCCATCTGTTCTTTGCCTTGGGTGCGCTGACGAATTAAGCGATCAATCAAGCCATTGCCAGGACCCGTATCAAAAGCAATTAGCTGATCAGGATTTTCATTAGGAATAAGCGTGACATTAGCAATCCCGCCACAGTTGACGACTGCGGCAGGAAAGAGGTGATCACGTGCACATAAAGCTAAATGGTAAAGCGGGGCAAAAGGCGCGCCTTTACCCTTATGCGCCAGATCATTACTTCTAAAATCATTAACGACGGGGATAGTTATTTCATTTGCCAGTCGCTGACCATCACCGATAATGATCGAAATCCCTTCTTCAGGTCTGTGCAATAAAGTTTGGCCATGATATCCCACTACCCTAATATCGCTGGCAGATAAATTTTGTTCTGTGAGTAATTGATTTACCAATCGTGCATGCAGCCGGGTGGAATCTTCAATCACTTTAGCTAATGAAAGATTATTGTCTAAGTAAGTTTGTATTTGGTGAAGTAATGAGGAGGAGCTGCTGTGTTGCAACTCATGCTCTAAGTAATATCTTAGACTGGCTTGGTAATTTTCAGTGGCAACTGTTAAATCCCCTTTTGCATTACGCACGGCAAGCTCAGCGGCTTTGAGCGCTATTTTGTAAAGTGGATCATAAGAAAGCGAAGTGTACGCCAGTTCTTTAAGATGGTTTAAACCATCAGTTTCTAAAAGGGCCGCGTCAATGCCATCCATTGAAGTGCCACTCATCAAACCAATGCTTAGGAACATTTGTTCGTTTGGATTGGACATTTAGGCTGGCTCAGTGTGACTAAATCTGGCTAAGCGTGTTTCAAGTTCAGTTTTGAGTGCTGCCCAATCGGCTTGAATAATGCTGAATACCGCTGTGTCGCGCACATAACCATCTTCCAGAATAGTGTGGTAGCGCAATAAACCCTCTTTAGTGGCACCTAATTTACTTAAAGCCGCACGGGCACGCTCATTGCGTGAGTCAGTCATAAATTCGATACGATTGATATTTAAACTTTCAAAAGCATTTTTGAGTAATAGATATTTACATTCAGGGTTGATAAATGAGCCCCAAGTGTCCGGTGTAAACCAGGTGTAACCAATGCTGACGCGATGATGATCGGCATTGATATCATAATAGCGTGTGCTACCAATTAATTGTTGGTCCGCCACACGACGTACGGCAAAAGCTAGTTGTTTTTTCTCGCTAATATTTTTAAGGGCTTTATCAAACCAACGATGGAAATTATTGCCAACCGCTTTGGTGATGCTATAAGCCCATATCAATTCATCTTGTGCTGCCTGATAAAGCTCGTCGCGATGCTTTTCCGTGAGCGGTTCTAATTGAAGGCGAGTACTTTTAAGGATGGTGGGATTAATATTTAGCATAAGGACCTCCGTATCGTTATGAGTCAGATACTATAAAGGAAGCTTAGTTAAAAAGAAAAGCATCAAATCAGTTAGCCGTTCCTAGCAGCCCGCGCGTCTTATCGCAGTAATGCACCCAAACCTTCAGCTGCGGCCTGCTCCATCACCTTATCATCTCTTTTTTCGGCAGCTTCATCTTCAACTCCATCTCTATCGCTGCTCGCCACGAAACGACTTAAGCGCGAGCACCAGGGCGTGTTTTGCTTCCCAGTGTGACTTTCAAAGTCAGCTGTGTCGTCGTCGGAATCTCCTTCTGTGCGGCCGATTGTGCGGCCGATTGCAGCCTTAGGAGTCACAGTATCAGGTAATAATGTCCAAGCTGTTGCGCAACCCCCGGCTTCATTAGAATCAACCATTGAATCAACCATGTTATCACTAGCCCTAGCTTCAGCCAATTGTTCGGCGCTGTGCCATACTTTGCTTACAATAGTCTCTGTATAGCTTTTGGGGTCGGTTATGGACCATACCAGGCGATAAATCGCATAGTTTAATTCGGTTAAAAGAGAGCCGAGTAAATTTAACGGCGGAACAAAAAGCACAAAGAGAGGCGCTAGCATGATTCGAGGAGGTGTGAGCAAACTTGCTGTAAGTAGATTGCGAGATTGTTGTTTGAAGCCCAGTGTGTGATGTACAGCTTCTTGATTATAGAGTTGGTGAAAAGCTTTATTTACGATTAATTGCAGGCCACCGACTATAAATTGCATATGAGCAATAATGTTAATAATTTGCCAAATAGAAATAGTTTTTTGATCGTAATGACCGTTCTTGTAAGCATTCGCTAAAATTTGCGGAAAAATTTGTTGCCAACGATAGAGATTTGAATTCGTTGTGATATGCGACGCGAAAGGTTGGTAAAGCACAGTGCTTGCTAATAAACAACCTGTTATTAAGCAGGTTGCCATGGTAATGCAAAAAATAGCGGCAGGGTGAGTAGTGCTCATTAAAACTAGCGCAATGGGCATTAAGTTGCTAATGCCTAAAATGGGCGCCAAAAAGTAAATCGCCACTACGGAAATTAACAGTAATAAAAACCAAGCAGCGGCTAAGTGCCAAAATACTGTTTCTGGTGCTAATACATCATCTTCGAATTCAGCAGAAAGTTCGGATACAGGTCTGGAATGTGCATTTGATTTTGGCATATGGTTTCTTACGATTGGAGTTAATTAAGAATGGACGCAAACTGTATAAACTTATCATGCAAAATACAAATTTTTTTAGGGTGATTTTGCATGTGAGTAGCTGCGGGGCTCTGTGCTCGCCCTCCTAATTGTAGATTTATGCTATTTCATAGAGGGCGGGGACAGGGCCCCACCTCTACAGCCCAACCCCCTGCCTACCCGCCTTTTTACCGGGTTAATTTAAGGACTTATGACGAAACTTGCAACTTCAACTGGAAATTTGCGGGTTTCTTACTATAATGACCGGCATAGTGGTGAAAAGTGGTGTTTTGTGGGGAAGGGTGGGGTAAGTCGATGTTTAGAGGGCTAACAGCAATCAATTTGGACGCGAAGGGGCGTATGGCCATGCCAGCCCGTTATCGTACTAATTTAGAAAAAGACAATGGTTTGCTGCTAGTAACCATCGATACAGAACAGCCTTGCCTACTTTTATATTCATTTTCGCAGTGGGAAGTGATTGAAACTAAGTTGGAGGCCTTGTCGAGCTTTAACCCAGCTACCCGCCGCATCCAACGTTTGCTGATGGGGCATGCGACTGAGTTAGAAATGGATGGTGCAGGTCGAATCTTGTTGCCACCCCTATTAAGAGGATATGCCGGTTTGGAACGATCAGTGATGTTAGTAGGCCAAGGCAAGAAATTTGAGATTTGGAGTGAAACGAAATGGACAGAAGCTCGCGAGAGCTGGTTAAAGGAGCACATGAATGCTGAGCAAGGGATTCCGCCAGAATTAGAGCAGTTATCCCTGTGATGAAAAGCACTCATCAGCCTGTGCTGCTAACAGAAGTTATCGAGGCTTTAAATATTGATCCGCAGGGTTTTTATGTGGATGCGACTTTCGGGCGAGGGGGCCACAGTCGAGAAATTTTAAAGCGCTTGAGTCCAGAAGGAAGATTGCTCGTTATCGATAAGGATTGGGATGCGATTAATGAAGCTAAGACGATTAACAGTGAACAGCTCATTATTCGTCATGCGGCCATCGCCGACTTAGAAAAAGAAGTGACTGCCTTAGGGTGGCAAGAAAGAGTTAAGGGAGTTTTATTAGATTTAGGCGTCTCATCGCCGCAACTGGATACTGCAGAACGAGGATTCAGTTTTATGAAAAATGGGCCCTTAGATATGCGCATGAATCGGGATCAAAGTTTAGATGCAGCGACCTGGGTCAATAAAGCAAGTGAAGCAGAATTGGCGCAAGTTATTTGGGAGTACGGTGAAGAGCGCTATTCAAGAAGAATAGCCAGGGCCATTGTGAAGGAGCGACTCGAACAGCCATTAACAACCACAGCACAACTAGCAGCGGTGATTAGTGGAGTGGTTCCTTCACGAGGGCTCAAGATTCATCCAGCGACGCGGAGCTTTCAAGCAATACGAATCTGGATTAATCGCGAGTTAGAAGAATTGCAGCTTTGTCTGGAGCAAAGTTTGCGAGTTTTGTCGGTGAACGGACGGCTGTGCGTGATTAGTTTCCACTCACTGGAAGATCGGATTGTTAAGCGATTCATTCAGCATGAATCAGGCTTTGATCCTTATCCCAGTGGTGTACCGGTAACCCACGTACAGCTTAACCGTCGTGTTAAGAAGATTGCTTCGCTCAAAGCAGAAGAGGATGAAGTTCGCGCTAATCCTCGGGCTCGAAGTGCGAGGCTGCGAGTCGCAGAAAAGATTGTGTAGGAAGGTCCTACGCGGCAGGAAAGAATTTAGAATTTAGGGAGAATAATGATGAATGCTGTAACCAGAACCATGGATAGCCAACGATTAGCTTTATTGTCATTGGGCCAAATTGCGCGTCCCAGCTTAGCAATTCTCGTCATGATGATTTTGCTTTTAGTGTCGGCTTTTTCAATTGTGTATGCCAAAGATTTAGAACGACGCTTGTTTATTGAGTATCAAGAACAGCAACAGCAAAAAAATAATGCCATCATCGAATGGAATAAATTATTGCTGGAACAAGGTGCTTGGTCAGCACAATTGCGTATTCAAAAAATGGTTGGTGATGAATTAGGCATGGTCGTACCAGAGGCTGGAGATATAGTGCTTATTACTGAAAACAGCTGAATAATGAAGCTATCTAACGAAAACGAGCCCACACTTGGGCAAATTACGCTCAATTTTCAGCCGAGAAAGTAAATGTCAACAGGCCCTAAGTATCGCCCACGTCCCGAAAAAAAATTTTGGCGTTACTATGTACCCATCACACTCTTAATTCTTGTCTTATTGGGTTTGCTATGGCGTTTAGTTGATCTTGGTGTCATCAATCGTTCATTTCTTTTAGCGCAAAGTGCGGCGCGTACTATTCGCACTATAGAAATTCCCGCAAGTCGCGGCATGATCATGGATCGTAATGGATCAGCTCTAGCTATCAGTACACCGGTTGAGTCAGTCTGGATTAATCCGCAAGTCTTTACCGCCGATGCACAGCAGTGGCAGAGCTTGGCGCGATTACTTCAGTTACCCGTCAACGCCATTAAGCTGCGCACTGTTAAAAAAGGGGTTCGAGAATTTGTTTATCTTAAGCGTGGAATTACCCCAGAGCTTGCCACTACCATTAAAAACCTAAAAATACAGGGTTTATATCTACAAGAAGAATACAAACGTTTTTATCCTGAAGCTGAAGTGAGTGCGCATGTGGTGGGCTTTACCAATGTGGATGATCAAGGACAAGAAGGAATCGAGTTGGCCTACAACCGTTGGTTGCAAGGTGTGACAGGTAAAGAGCGGGTAGTTAAAGATCGTTTAGGTAATGTCATTGAAAAGCTTGAGGTGACGCGTGAGGCGCAGCAAGGACATGATTTGCAACTGAGTATTGATCAGCGTATTCAATATTTAGCTTATCGCGATTTGAAAGAAGCCGTTGATCACTATCATGCTAAAGCGGGTTCTGTCATCGTGCTAGATGCGCGTACTGGCGAAATTTTAGCGATGGTAAATCAGCCTTCATATAACCCCAATGATCGTCAAGGAGTGCCGGTGGATAGCTTGCGCAATAGAGCGGTAACGGATCAATTTGAACCGGGTTCTATTATTAAGCCTTTTACTATTACCTTAGCTTTGGACAGTGGTAAATACACACCAGACTCTAAACTCGATACAAGTCCTGGTTGGATGAGCGTGGGGGGTTTTACTATTCGTGATGATGGTCATACGCATGGCATTATGACTCTTACGCAAATTTTGCAGAAGTCGAGTAACATCGGCGCGGCGAAAATTATGATGTCATTGTCAGCGCCGGACTACACACATTTATTGCGGCGCGTGGGTTTTGGTGAAGCGACACAAAGCGGT
>JBDNGR010000108.1:0-4551 GCA_041689165.1 Coxiellaceae bacterium | reverse complement strand
TCGATAGGTAATTCCAGTATTGAGTGTTCCTAAGTCCAGCAAAGAGCGAAATGATACCGAACGATAGAAACGGCGATTGAACCTAAACATAAATTCATCCAAATAAGCCTGTAGGTGTTTTTTCCTGACACCATGAAATGTACCGTCAATCCAGGTTGATTGGCGACAACTATAATTACCCACTAACGACAACTATAATTACCCATTGTCATCCTGGTAAAATTTTATCATGTTGTGCTCAATCAGCCCAGCAGATAACCTTTACGTAAATTTTTTTAATAATTTAATTTGCACTTTGTGTTTATTATTTATGTCGATTTAACCTCCTCTGCAATTTTTTTAGGGGTGACTTTTTTGCTTTTACTCTCTTTTGCATGTTCCATACGATAACTTAGCGCATTTAATTCAAGCACTGTTGCATGATGAACTAACCGATCAATTGCTGCGGCTGTTGTCATTTCGTCCTTGAATATCTGTTGCCACTGAGAGAAAACAAGATTGCTGGTAATCACCACGCTTCGCTGCTCATAACGTGACGCTAACAATGCGAACAAAACATCAGTTTCATTGCGATCACACGTGACGTAACTCAAATCGTCAATCACAATTACTTCGTAACGATCTAGCCTTTTAATCGCTTGGTCAAGCTGAAAACTCTGTTTAGCCCGCAATAGTTCCTGTACTAGATTACACGCACTTGTGTATAAAACACGCCGGCCTTTTAGGCACCACTCGCGGGTGAAAGCAATAGATAAATGGGTTTTTCCGGTGCCAGGATTGCCAAAAATCAAGATGTTTTCGCAGTGATCAATAAATTCCCCGTCAGCGAGCCGATGAATAAGGCTTGGAGAAAGCCCTGGGATGCGTGTTATCTCAAAATCACTTAAACGCTTGTCTCTAGGGATTTTAGAATGCTTGAGTAACCGTTCAATCCGTTGATGCTGTCGTCGTTCCCATTCTCCTCTTGCAAGGGCAGTCAGATAGCCAACGTGGTCAATCCCTTCCTTTTCACAACGCTCTGCTTCGGTTTGGTAATGCTCAACAAACAGAGTCAAGCACAGGTTTTTTAATGTACCATTAAGATCAGTTGATTGCATCGGACACCTCTTGTGTTGTACGGTGAAACGTAGTCAGCAATCGGTCATAATCACTAAGTTGCGGTGGTGTAACATGTACTGCCGGGTGGCCGCTAGAGGGAATATCCAATAGATTTTTTACGGCCTCCGGTAAAGGCATTTCATCAGACTCCAATAATATCTCTAACGCGCACGCCACATCATTCTCGCTGCCAATGGCGGCAAGATGTAGTACTTTGATGTAGTTCTTATGGCCACGCGCCGGACTTTGTTCCATGAGTATGTCATAGGCCTTACGAAACACCACACGTGGAAAGAGGCTGTCTCGGTATTGATAGTGTGAAAAGGCACCAGGCTTACGCAAAAGGTAACCAATAATATGCCGATAATTAACCGAGACACCACGATCATTGGCTAACCGAGGGATACTTTCTAGTACTTTTCGTCCATAACGAACATTGAGGTGTTGGTGGTAGATATCAACATCCAGACCATAGCCGATTAAGCGAGAAGGGACTGAGTAAATGCCTTTAAAAACGGAAATAATACTGGCGGGTCCAACTGTTACTGAAATCGTCTGAACGGCCTCCCATCGCCGTTTAGGTAAAGGCAAGAAGTGCGCCAAATCTTGAGCAAGCCGTGCTTGTCGACTTTGATTGCGTTGTTTCATAATGCGTTGAAGAAAGCCATTGTAGTCATCAATACTGGCAAAATCTCTTGAGCCACGTAGCAACAGTTGCTGTTCTACATTCTTTTTAATTAGATCGTTACTTTTTTCCACGGAGCCATTTTCATGACTCTCACCGGGGTTATTCCGACTGGGCTTAACGCCATGGTGTTTTAAAAAATCATTCCAAGACTTATTAAACTCACGCCCATTTCCAAAGCTGTGTGTGGCCGCAGTTAAATTGTCGGTACGGTGTTCAGGAGCCACGGCACCGAGCTCCCACACAGCAGCGCTATAACCAGCGGTAAGACTTGCAAAGCTTTCCGTGTAGCAAATCGATACGGTCTCCCAGCGCGAATACGGTAGCATCCAATGAAACAATAAGTGGGGGAAAGCTGCGCCCGCAACACGAATGTTCAAGCTGTTCATACAGGTGCAATCTGACTGGCTTTGCTTACCAGGTAAAATGTTCTGGGGGAAAATAACGCTCTTCTCAGGGCCATGCAGAGCCCGCCAATCACGCACTCGTCTTTGCAGGGTTCTTAGTTGGCCATAATGAAAGGGCGGGATTTTATCATTTTGTTCGATTAGCCACTCTAATAATGTTTTAGCTTCAAGACCAGGCGCATTCTGCAGCATTGCTGCAAGCTTTGGCCAGACTTCTTCAAAACAGTCAGAACGTGTGAGCCAGTTCCTCTGTTGTTTAAGTTCACTGGGTAATTTGCTTTCTTTAATATATTTTCTGGCTGTCTTTCGAGTAACGCCAACTTTCAACCCAGCCACTTCTTGGCTGTGAGTTTGTTTGAGTTTCATAAGTTTCCCTATTTGTTTATTGGTGCATGTCATGGGCCAGCCTTGATGAAAGCAAGAAAATAATATCATTGCTTAAATATTCACCAAAAAATAGCCCAAGCTTTAACCTCAACAATGGGTAATTATAGTTGTCGTTAGTGGGTAATTATAGTTGTCGCCAATCAGATGAAAAAGAAAGGTGTTGATGATGCGTTAATACAGCCTTATTCAGGGCATGAAAGTCGACAATCGCTTGAAATTTATTCAAAATTGTCATTAAATGATGCGCAACCTATGTACGATAGTAAAATAAAAGACTTCCCTGTTTAATTGTTGATACAGGTGGCCGCTCAGCGCAGAGGTCTTAATGCAGGGCCAGTCTCCAGGGCAAGCTTACCCAAAAAGAAAACGAGAAATTATGGAGCTAGTTCCGCCTGGAGGTTATTGGCGTGATTTACCTATCGACATTCAAAAAGAATACATGAAAGGTAGCTTTTTTCTATCTGGAGGGAAGACGGGCATGGCCAGGAGAATTTCATGGGATGAGCCTAGTTTAACCTTAACCTGTGCGCCGGCTCAAAAACAAACCGAACGCTGCCACCCAGAAGAGACGAGACCATTTACCGTTCGAGAATACGCACGCATCCAGACATTTCCTGATACATGGAGTTTTAGTGGCTCGATAACCGCACAATACAAACAAATAGGCAATGCAGTTCCGGTCAACCTTGCTGTTGAAATCGGTAAGTCATTAGCACAAGCACTGAACGATTACTACAAAAAAAACAAGATAAAACAGGACAACAAAAACACTTAACTAGTAGGATTTTAATTGCAAAACAGCCTACGATGACGTAGCCCATAAATCACGTAGCGGCCGCCACAATATACTTCAATGCTGAGTTCTTTGAGAAACATAAAATGATTATTTTAATAAGTTGCCATACGCTTGCAGCCTTTAAAAAGCCAGCTATAAAAAATAAAATTGTTCCACATCAATGACCCTGTTCTTGGTAAAATTAAATTTTAAAAAATTGATTTTTTATCCAGCCAGGCAATAACGTACCATACTATATTAAGTTAAAAGTAGATATTCGATGCACGTAACTCTCGTGTTCCGTTTCAATAGATGATTGATCAACACCGATATATAGCCTAATAATTTTATTGCTGAACTATAAAATTATATTTTCTATGATGAGACGTATCAGTAATTTGTTTTTTTGTATGCTTCCCTATGTCGATGGTAATTTCCACGAGGTGTTATCCTTATCTGATGGTGTTAACTTCAACCCAATATTATTAATTAAAAATCGAATTTGAGTATAGTTTGTATTCTGGAAATCACCGCAAGTATTATTTAAGTAATCCATGGTTTGGCGTCTACCATACATTATTTTTTCCTCTGTAATGCCATCGCTTGCTAAAATGGCTTGCATTCTTGCAAGGTACATTAGGTTAGGAATAGCAACATGAATATGTTCGATCATTTTCACAACCTCATCATTTATACTAGCGTTTTTTTTATTGATATCAATATTATTTAAATGACACCAACGGATAATCTCACGCATTGCTTTCCCTAAAGATAGCTCATCGGCACCTCCTTTATATATTTTATTTTTGGAAGCGACATTAGATAAATAGTCTATTTCACTTGGTGAAAGACGTGTTGATAAGTTGGTCATATTAGCTCCTAGGTGATTAGTTTAAGACCGTTCCACTTGTTGTCAATAGGAAACAAATTGACAACAAGTGGAAACATCATACGTTAAATGACAACGATTGAAAACATCGGTAGCTGGTGATTATATTTACACTTTTTTATCATAAAAATCATAAGGATACGTTTTTGACATTGTTGTCATATGAAAACAAATAATACGGCCTGTTAAAAGATAGATTTTTTTAGTGTTTTTTCAAAAAAAGTACTATTGTAAAAAATGCTATTATTTTCATGTGGTTACGAACTTTATTTTGCAGCATTTGTGCTGCGTGGTGTGTGGTGGTTTTTAT
>JBDNGR010000107.1:0-4286 GCA_041689165.1 Coxiellaceae bacterium | reverse complement strand
TTTGTGATTGACGAAGCGGGCTAATGCGAGGTCAAGATAGAACTTACAACTCGCAGCTTGAGGTGCGATAGGTATATACCCATCGTAGGCTTGGTGGATGCCAATCCCCTATGATACAGTATCCCACTTTGAAAACTTGTACCCAGGAGTCTAAATGGCCGACGCTAAAGCCTCGCTTTCTTTCGATCTCCAAAATGTCGACTTTCCTATTTTAAAAGGAAGTCTTGGGCCTAATGTGATTGATATCAAAACTCTTGGCAATAGCGGCGTTTTTGCGTTTGACCCAGGCTTTTACTCCACAGCTTCCTGTGCCTCGAAGATTAGTTTCATTGATGGCGATAAAGGCATCCTTTTATATCGCGGTTACCTGATTGATCAATTGGCCTATAACTGCGACTACATGGAAACCTGTTATTTGCTCTTGAATGGTGAACTACCGAATGCCAACCAAAAGCAAAGCTTTGTCCAAGCAATCAACCAGTCTGCTGCCTTACAACAACAAGTGACTAATTTCTTCAGTGGTTTTAATCGCGACGCACATCCTATGGCCATTATGGTGGGTGTGGTCGGCGCCCTTTCCGCTTTCTTCAATGATCAACACTCTTATAAAGACCCCGAACTACAATATCGGGTGGCCACGCAACTTATTGCTAAAATGCCAACTATCGCTGCCATGTGTTATCGCTATACTCAAGGCAAGGCTTTCATACCACCACGTTCTGACTTCACCTATGCCGAAAACTTCTTACATATGATGTTTGCGGACAAGCCTGATGCCAAAAAACCTAATCCTATTTTAGCTCGCGCAGTTGATCGAATTTTTACTTTGCATGCTGATCATGAGCAAAATGCCTCAACCTCGACCGTTCGGATGGCGGGCTCAACCGGCGCGAATCCCTTTGCTTGTATTTCTGCGGGTATCGCCGCCTTATGGGGACCTGCTCATGGCGGTGCCAATGAAGCAGCTCTGAAAATGTTACAGCAGATTGGTACTGAAGATCAGATCGAACACTACATTCAGCGCGCCAAAGACCCTAAGGATAACTTCCTACTTATGGGCTTTGGTCACCGCGTGTATAAAAACTATGACCCGCGCGCCAAAATTATGCGTGAAACCTGTCACGAAGTTTTAGAAACGGTCGGCGCCAAAGAAGATCCGCTATTTAAATTGGCTCTTCACTTAGAAAAGATCGCCCTTGAAGATCCGTACTTTGTTGCAAAGAAGCTTTATCCGAATGTGGATTTTTACTCAGGCATTACCCAAAGTGCGCTCGGCATCCCCAGCAATATGTTTACTGTAATCTTTGCCTTAGCCCGCACAGTCGGCTGGGTAACGAACTGGATGGAAATGATGAGCGACCCGCAACAACGCCTAGCTCGTCCGCGCCAACTTTATATCGGTGCCACAGAAAGAACCGTAGTGGCTATCGACCAACGTACTTAGGCATCACCTCCTTAGCGCCATGGTTATAGCTTTCACACCTGTTGCCAGAAATACAAAGCCTGGTGGAGCGGCTAAATGCTCACAAAACTACTTGGCTTATGCACACTTAACAGTAATCGCTGTTGATTTTCGGCCTCACAGCTGGTGCTCGGGTGCCACAAACCATAAGTCGTTGATTTTGTATAGCTTTAGTGACATGATCAAAAAATAAACAGCTCAATTAGGCGTCGATAAAACAACGGGTTAAGCCTTCTATCTAAAATTCTCACACAGACTTATCCACAGAATATGGGGCTAAGTAAAGCTGATACCGTGGTGCTACCAACTTCGCTATACTGGCCCCCATGCCAAATTCTCAACCCCAAGTTCTGATTATAGGAGCAGGCCCCACTGGACTTGCTTTGGCTAATCTTCTAGCCTCCCATAACATCTCTTTTCGAATTATTGACAAAAACTCGCAACGCTCAACTGAATCTAAAGCCTTAGGCGTACAAGCGGGAAGCTTAGAGGCAATCAATTATCATTTAGGACAGGCACTCACTGAGCAATTGCTCGCAGGCGGCAATCCCGTATACGAAGCTCATTTTCATTTTTACAATAAAACAGTTGTTACTCTCAATCTTAGCTTGATACCAAGCATCTATAACTTCATTTTAATTTTGCCGCAAAGTGAAACCGAACGAATTTTTGAAGAACGCTTAACCAATTTAAATTTATCTGTAGAGCGTGAAACAGAATTAATTTCACTAAACCAAAACTCAGCTAAAGTCAGTGCTCTTATAAAAACCAAGCACGGTGAAGAAAAAGTAGAAGCCGACTTTATCGTGGGCTGTGATGGCGCTCACAGTACTGTGCGTCATCAGCTTAATTTAGGCTTTGCGGGAAGTGAATATACTGGCAATTTTATATTAGGCGACATTAAAGCTGAAGCTCTCAATCAAACGAACGCCTTACAAATATTCATATCTGAACAAGGAGGTCTAGCTTATTTTCCAATTCAAGTGAATGGTATAGGGCGCCTAATACTAATTCCCAAAAATTTAACTACTTCTGACAGAACTGATATTAGCCTAGATGAATTTAATACTCTTGCTAATGAATTAGCGCCCTACCCGATTGCTATTACTGAGGCTACTTGGTTAACTCGCTTCAGCATTCATCACTGCATTGCTAATCATTTTCGCCAAGGCCGAGCCTTCTTAGCCGGAGACGCTGCACACATTCACAGCCCAGCCGGAGGCCAAGGAATGAACACGGGCATTCAAGATGCTTTTAATCTTGGTTTTAAACTCAAACAAGTTCTACAAGGCCAAGCTAAATACAGCCTACTAGATACTTATGAAAAAGAACGTTATCCCGTTGCAAAAAAAATTCTGCAGAGCACTGATTTTGCTTCACGTCACCTGCTACTAAGCAATAGTTGGTTCACGCAGTGTACTAAAAAATATTTACTGCCTCATGTTCTAAAGCTTAACTGGGTACAAAAGAAATTAGCCACAGCCATTTCAGAAATACATATCGCTCGAAAAGAAATAGCCAGCAGAGAGGCGCGCGAATAGCTTATGCATATTCTAATCACTGGCGGAGCAGGATATATTGGCTCACATATGGTTCATTACCTATTAGAGCAAGGTTATAGCCTAAGTGTGTTTGATAATTTATCTACGGGTCATATCGATAGTCTTCCCCCGGCCATCAATTTCTTTCAAGGTGACTTACTGCGAGAGGAAGATTTAAATCGTTGTTTTGCTCAGTTGAATAAAGTTCATGCCGTCATGCATTTCGCTGGATTAAGCATCGTGAGCGAATCAATCATCAACCCCACTCTTTACTATCAGCAGAACTACACTGGCACCGCTAATCTTTTAGCAGCCATGCGCTCATATGACATAAAAAATATAATATTTTCATCCACGGCTGCGGTTTATGGAGTTCCTGAAACCATACCTATTCCTGTATCACACAAGACCGAGCCTATTAATCCTTATGGTCAAACTAAGTTGATGGCCGAAAATTTGCTAAAAGAGTATGCGAAAAATTATCACTTCAACGCCATTGCGTTGCGCTACTTTAATGCCGCGGGTGCCGGAGTTCATTATGGATTGACGGAACGGCACCAACCTGAGACCCACTTGATTCCTTTATTAATGCAAGCAGCTTTGAAAGGCCATGAAGTTACTGTTTATGGTAATGACTATGACACTCCTGATGGTAGTTGCATCCGTGATTACATTCACGTGCTCGATGTATGCGAGGCTCATTTATTAGCACTCAACACACTTGATAAACTTAAAAGTTTTAATGCTTACAATATCGGTACAGAACGTGGAGCTTCCGTTCTCGAGCTAATAAAAATAGCGGAACACTTAAGCGGACAGCCCATACAAACAAAAATAGCGACACGACGCACAGGAGATCCGCCTATTTTAATAGCAGGTTCCCAGCTAACTAAACAAGTGTTAGGCTGGCAGCCTAAGCATTCCCAACTGGAACAGATTATTCACGATACTTGGCAGTCTATAAAAAATATGGCTCGTTAAAAATATCTGTTGGCAATATCAGGCACAGAAAGCTTTCCAATCTTATGATTTAGCGTAATTTCCAGCATTGTAGCTGTCTTAAATCCACACGATTTTCTGATCACCACTTTTGCCTTATTGTTTTGGCCCTCTACAGCGCCTAATGATATTTTATTTTTTGCTTCAAACCAATTTAATATTAACTGTTTGTGCGAACTCATTGTTTTGGCTACTTTCTTCATCGGCTCAAGTTTTGAGCGCATGAGCTCTGCACACCAAGCATCCAAAAATTTAGCTGCCCACGCTGCTGAGCTATACCCATC
>JBDNGR010000106.1:0-5580 GCA_041689165.1 Coxiellaceae bacterium | reverse complement strand
CAGTTTCCAGGTCGTCTTCTGCAATGTTGGATACTGAGTAGTTAGTAGAACCATAATCAGCTGACCACTTTGCAATGCTTCGTAGGCCACCTAACTTTGCTGCTGCTTCGATGTCTGCATAAATAAAAGGAGCACTGCTTGGCGACGTTATCTCAACCATATCAACAGCTGTTGTGATGACACCGAGTAAAAACGTTTTCACAATCAATAGAAAATCATGCCGCTGAGACAGATCGCTGTCAACTAATTTTTGTAGTTGTAACAAGGAATTTGTCATGATTTGATTTAACTCTTTTGTGATGTTGTGATCTGTTGACATAGTATCTCCTAATTGTTGATTGATAATGCGCGTTAAAATAATCTCACTATTTGTTTAAAAAGGTTTTCTTAGGCTTATTTTTTTCGAGTGTTGTCACAAGGGATTTTGATTTTATTAACTCTGTTTCAAGGGATTTAACGTCTTTTTGCAGTTGATTAACCTGCTGGTGTGCGACTGCTAACTCTGTTGATTTAGCATGAACTAATTGCTGTGCTTTTGATAATTGATCCACGAGCGTTTTATTTTTTTCTTCAATAGAACTTTGAGTTTTTTCGTATTTTTTTCGCTGATCAATCGTTTCTTGCCTAGCTCGGTCAATGAGTTGCATCCAACGCTGCTCTGATTGTTCGTGTAATGTATCACGCTTTAAAGACTCTTGTTGATAGACCTTAGATTGTTCTGATAATTTTTCTTGTAATAGCCTTATTTCTTGCTGAAACTGTTTTTCTCTTTCCAGTAAAGTATCTTTCTCAGCATAGACTCGCGCCAATCGTTCTTCATATTGCTGTTTTTGATTTGTTATAGCTTGTTCTTGTTTGATGAGACGATCATTGGAAATGGCCAAGTCGACCGTGACTTGTTGATGCTTATCAATTTCATGTGCCAGCTGATTGGATAAATCTGCCAATTGTTGTTTTAGAACAATAGATTCTTTTTCACTGTCTTGTTTTTCTTGTTGTATTTTTGCATGCTCAGTTTCAAGGGATTCTTTGTAAGCAGCCAATTGAGATTGGGCTTGCTCCATCGCGGTTTGCCATAAGACTTCTAGCGAGGATATCAATTCTTTAGGTAACGAAGCCGGTAAGTGATGAATAGCTTTCTTGGCGTAGTCATCGCGCCAAACGTTTAAATGTTCGGCGATAGTGGTATTGCTGCCGGTGCCTAAGACATCCCTGATCTTTTGAACAGACGGGGCAATGCCTTGGCTTAGTAACTTTACAGCGGCTTGCTTAACGTCATCATAATCAATACCAGCTCGCGACATAATTTTCCTTTAGTTGTTACCGGGTCCTAAAAATTGAGTTTATCATGCGATGACATGTTACGTAAATAATAATGATTTGACATGATAAAACCTCAAAATTCATGATTAGTCCACTTATCTTGAATTTTTAAGCTGACACGAGCACACTACCGCTGATAAAAGTGAGGAGATTAAAAAAATACCATGAAATCCAGCCATCAAGCTTTATTACCAACGCCCATGGAGTATCTAACCCCTCCAGCGTCCCTCAATGGCGAACAGGGAACCAATCGTGCGCCAGCCTTCATTACCCAGCAAATTAAAGCCTCCAATGATTTGGAAGCCATTCAAAGCTGGCTCGCAGAGTTTGCGACATCTCCACAAACCTTGCGTAGCTATCGTAAGGAAGCTGAACGATTGTTACTTTGGTCTTTGATCGAAAAACAAAAACCACTGTCAAGTTTAACGCGTGATGACCTGCGTGACTATCAATATTTTTTAAGTAATCCAACGCCAACATCACGTTGGTGTGGACAGCGTAAACCGCGCCTGGATCCAAACTGGCGACCTTTTCAAGGCGCGCTCAGTGCAGACAGCATTAAGCAAGCTATCTCCGTGATTAACGCACTTTTTTCGTATTTGGTGGAAGCCGGTTATCTTTCAGGTAACCCCTTGGGGCTGATGCGTCGTAAGTTAACCGCTACAGATAAACAATCGGCTAAAGCACCTGAACGTTATTTAGAGCAGGCCTTATGGCAAATAGTGATGGGTTATATTGAAGCCTTACCCCAAGCAACACCGAGAGAGAAAAAAGAGTATGAGCGGATTTATTTTTTGTTTCATCTACTGTATTTACTGGGGCCAAGAGTGAGTGAAATTGCCAACGCGCCTATGAACAGTATCCAATCCATTCGGGGTCGTTGGTGGTGGCAAGTTACCGGGAAAGGCAATAAAACACAAGTGATACCCGTGAACCAAACTTTGTTAAACGCGTTAATTCGCTATCGTGAATTTTATGGATTATCAAAACTACCCCAAGTAGATGAACCACATTCTCTATTTATGAATTTAAACGGCACTCGAGGTATCACTAGCAACATGATCTATCGCTTAGTCAAGAGCGTATTCACTGACTGTGCTAAAACAATTGAACAGTCTCGCCCTGAGTATGCGCTGAAATTAAGGCACGCTTCGACCCATTGGTTACGCCATACCGCCATTACGCATCAAGCCGATGCTGGCATTGACCTGCGTTATATTCAGCGTAATGCACGGCATGAAAGTGTCGAAACAACGATGCTTTATCAACACGCGGAAGAAGCACTCTGGCATCAAGCCATGGATCAGCACACGATGCCGGATAAAGATAATATTTTCAAGAGGTAAAGATCAAATGACAGCCGTACACGAAACAGCCTATCCTCGCATCAAGCCTCACTCTACTCAGAAAGAACTTAAAGAACTGTTTGAACTTACCGAGGCTGAAATAATTTTATTGAACCAAAACACTCGCAAAACATCTGATATTACCAGACTTGGATTCATGATAATTTTAAAATGTTACCAATACTTAGGAAGGCCCGTTAATCTCAAAAAAATAGATGGAACCATCAAAAAAACTATTGCGGCTAATCTCTTGATTGAAGGTAACATTGATTTTAATAACTATGATCCCTCAAGGCGTAAATGCCACCTAAAAGTTATTCGTGATTTTCTAAAAATTAATGCTAATAAAAAAGAGCGACGAAATGTTATGAAAGCTGCTGCATTGGATGCAGCGACTACAAAAGAAAATTTAGCCGATATTATTAATGTCATGATAGATGAACTCATAAAATCGAGCTTTGAGTTACCGGCTTTTCGAAATCTCTTGCGATTAGCAAGAGCTGCTAGAACCGTTGTAAATAATCATAATTACCAAACTATTGTCAACTCACTTTCAGACGAGCAAAAGAAATTAATTGATAGTATATGTGGGATCACACCGGAAACTTAAAGCAACGGTGAACAATTATCGTTGGTTATTGAAAATGAAGACCAAGATCAGCCGTTGTCCTGGGCTATGTTGAAGCTTGAACCCAAAAAACCAACCCGTAATAACATGAAAGATTTTATTCGGTATGTTAAAAATCTATTAGAACTTCGACAGAAAATAATGGTTCCTCTGGATTTTATTACTCCCGTAAGGTTAGAACACTTAAGAGACGAGGCCATGATAGCCGATATGGATGACATGAAAGAAATGTGGTCTATTAAACGATATGCGCTGGTCGTTATCTTTATTTCAATGAAAGCAGCTACAGCTCTTGATGATTTAGTACAAATATTTATTACCTGGATTCGCAATATTGAAACACATGCCAAATATAAGTTAGAAGCTTATCGTCTTGATCAAGCCGATAAAACAGATCAGTATATCTTACTGCTTTACAAAATGCTCTTGGCACTTAAAAATAACAAGACCGATCACGATAAAGTGAGTGCTATTGAAGAAGAATTTGGTAAAGATACAGATACTCTTTTAGAAGAATGTCAAAAATACTTAGGACTAACCGGCGACAATCATATTAAATGGATGATAGAACCTTACCGAAATAAACGTTCAGTAATTTTTAATTTACTGGATTGTCTCACGATTTTATCGTCAACTCAGGATAAGTCCATTGAGCAAGCACTAAAATTTATAATGCAACATCGACATTCTCATCGAGAATGGATTGATCTGGAAAACACAGCGTTACAGCCAGATTTAAGTTTATTGTCAGACGCATGGTTTAAAATGGTTACAGGTATCACTTATGGAAAAGAAGTTGTCGTCAAAAAAATAAATAGGCATTATTATGAAATGGCTGTATTTACGATACTCATGGGTGATCTCAATTGTGGCGATGCTTACGTAGAAGGTGCTTTTAATTTTGATGATCCTAATAAACAATTTATTTCTTGGGATCAATTTAACAATGAAGTGGATGACTATTGTCATTTAGTTAAAGTGGAAAAAGACAAAAAAATGTTTATTCAATCACTACAGGTTAGATTACGTGAGACTTCTTCTAAGGTTGATAATAACTATCAGAATAATTCTTATCTGGTGATTGAAAAAGGATTGCCGATACTCAAAAAATCCCCAACAAAAATTGAACCGCCAAACCTTGAAAAAATAAAACAGTTAGTCATGGATCAGATGCCTACCATCGGTATAGTCGACGCTATTGTTGATGTTGAAAATTGGTTACAGTTAAGCGTGCATTTTAAACCGCACTCAGGCAATGAAGTTAAAATCCCAGATTATCCACCTCGTTTTGTTGCGACATCCTTAGCTTACGGTTGTAATTTAGGCCCCACACAAGCAGAACCTTCTCTACAACGATTTACGCGAAAACAAATTGCGTGGCTTTTTAACCATCATGTAACAGAAAACAAGTTATCAAAAGCAATTCGAAAATTAATAAACAGTTATAATGAATTTGATTTGCCTAAGAATTGGGGATCTGGCGACAGCTTATCTGTCGATGGAACTTTTTGGGATATGTATAAACAAAATTTACTGGCAGCACATCATATTCGTTATGGACGATATGGTGGCGTCGGTTATTATCACGTGTCTGATCAGTATATTGCATTATTTAGTAATTTTATTTCTTGTGGTGCACACGAAAGTATTTTTTTATTAGATGGCGTCGTTGAAAATGATTCTGATGTGCAACCTAAAAAAATTCATGGGGACT
Organism: Coxiellaceae bacterium; assembly: GCA_041689165.1. GTDB lineage: Bacteria > Pseudomonadota > Gammaproteobacteria > Coxiellales > Coxiellaceae > CAIQCE01. The sequence goes on along the minus strand of JBDNGR010000106.1, from coordinate 569 downwards.
CCTGGGCACAAAGTGAAGTGTTATTTGGATTATCTCTACTACTGGCTATACAAATTATGCCGCGTATCAAACAATTTAAACATCTTCATTATTACAAGGCATCGATTCAGGATCATTATCCAAATATAGACGAACTTTTCACAGAAAAACCTATTGACTGGGAGCTCATGGAAATGCATTATTACGACATGTTGCGTGTTGTTATGTCAATTCAAAAAGGCAAAGTGAAAGCGTCAACTGTGATGCGACGTCTCTGCTCTAAAAGTCGCAAAAATAAATTGTATTTTGCTTTTAGAGAACTCGGCCGAGTTGTGCGTACGATTTTCCTGCTCAACTACATTAACGATCCAGAGTTGCGCCGAACCATTCATGCGGCTACTTGTAAAAGTGAGGAATTTAACCAATTCATTGCTTGGGTTCGATTTGGTGACGGCGGTGTTATTAGCGACAACATGCGGTTTAATCAACGAAAGATTATTAAGTTTAATCACTTGCTCTTCAACGCTCACGCAAATTGACCCACCTATGCTCACCAAAATTGACCCACCCCTGCTGGCATTGTAATTTTT
>JBDNGR010000105.1:0-5075 GCA_041689165.1 Coxiellaceae bacterium | reverse complement strand
TGAGCGAAAGTTATGCCTTAGCTGCAAAGAATGTAGCTTAATATTACCAATACCCTGTTGCTGTACGCGCAAGAATAAACCTACTTCCGCATTGCGAAAACGATAGATTGATTGCATAGGGTCGCCCACTAAAAATAAGCTTTTAGCTTCATTCTCTTGCCAATTCGCCGTCAATTGCTCAATCAATTTAAATTGGACGAGGGAGGTGTCTTGAAACTCGTCTATTAGCAAATGCTTAATTTGATAATCCAGGTACAAGCTTAAGTCGGTGGGATGATCCGTATCTCCGAGTGCGCGTAGTGCGCTTAAATTAAGCTCAACGAAGTCAATTGAATGTTCATTTCGAAATACTAGATTAAGTTCTGCAACCAGACGCGGCAGTAGCTTAATAATCTCTTTCAATAATGACCACTGTTCTTCAGTATAAGTGCTGGCAGGTGCGTTAATGAGATTGCAAACAAGATCATGGGTTGATTCTTCTGCGGCGAGTTCAGCAATGAGAGTTTTAATTTTCTCTTTTGCGGCTTTGTAAATTACCTTGGTCTGTTTATCCTTGGCCTCACTTGGGAATCCGACGCGCTTATCGAATGATTTACGCCAGTTCAGTGTTTTAGTGAATAAAAGTTCGCTCAGAGCTAGCCAATGAGCATGATATTCTAAATTTGGTTTTGGGAAGCAATCTAGATCAAGCCATGCGCAAAGTCGGTGATCGTCATCTGATTCGCTAAGATGAGTCGCCGCTAATTGGCAAAGAGAGTACAGCTCGCTTTTCATGTTACGATTTAATTTCTGGTCTAGCTGAATCAAACTTTCAACAACTGCTTGCTGTAGACCTTCTTCTAATCGAGCGCGTAGAGGTTCGGGATTTTGGTAGTGAGACACGAGTAAGCCTAACCATTGCTCGCGCTGAGCTAAAATTTCCGCCAGTAGTTCTGCTAAGCTATCTGCGCGATTATCCATGGCGGCGAGTAGATGCTGTAGTGCTTCACTGGCCATAGAATCGTCATCAATATTATTGAACAATGCATGTACAGCTTTTTCATATAGGTAACTAGCGTCTTCAGTAATCTTAGCGTCTGGAGCCAGGCGCGCTAGCAGCGGCATTTGGTTAGCAAGACCTGCGCATAAGGCATCGATGGTTAGAATACGTAAGCGAGCAGGATTTTTTGCTAAATTCCAGTTTTGTTTTTGATCTGTATCCAGCACCTTTTCAGCCAGGTCTTGTGTAAGTTTATGGTGGGCGCTATGCGCACTAGCTCGATTATTTAAAGCATGCAAAACACGCTCACGCATTTCTGCGGCGGCTTTGCGGGTGAAGGTGATAGCAACTACTTCTTCAGGTGATTTAACTAGGCTCAGTAACTGCAGGTAGCGTTGAGTCAATAGTTCTGTTTTTCCAGATCCCGCTGGCGCTTGCACGATGAAAGACTCGTTTGGATCGAGTGCTTTGAAGCGTAATTCATTTTCAGTTTTCATTTAAGATCTTTAATTTATGGGTAAGATTTTCTAGACAAAAAATCTGAACATAGTTTATGTTATTACTAAACCACACAAAAACACCTTGATTTTACGTTGTTTTTGGATAATTGTCATTTTTTATTTCTTGATAAGTATATGCATGTTCTCTAGGATGAAATGGTGTAGCTTAAAAAATAAGGAGAAGAAAATGAATGCATTTTTAAATCGTGTCGATACCAGCGAGGCTGGTGTCGTTTCATGGGGGGCCATCATAGCTGGTGTAGTCGCTGCCATGGGAATAGCTTCGTTGTTAAACTTACTAGGTTTAAGTATGGGGCTTGCGAGCTTTAGTCCTGATAGTGAAAGCATGAAAAGCTTAGGTATCGCTACTGTTATCTGGTTAATTTTCAATGGTGTTATTTCAATGTTCGCGGGTGGTTGGGTAGCAGGGCTTTTGGCTGGCAAATTAGAGAATCGTGTAGAATATATGTTACACGGCTTTTTAATGTGGAGTATTGCCTTGATGCTAACTTTTTGGGTGGCAACTACTTCGGTAGGTTATGTTGTCAGTGGCGTACTGGGTGCTACACAAAAAACTTTGGCGGCGGCTGGTAAGGGTGTTGCTGAAGTCAGTAATGCTGTGGGCCCACAAGTTAAAAATGTAGTGACTGCTGTGATCCCCATGGATGGTAATTTTATGAAGGGTGTCACTAGTCAAGCACAAGACATCTTTAAGAAAGCCCAAGACAAAGTGCAAAAAAGCATGTCTGAAAATGAGACTGCTGGTGCAAGCTCTTTAGCTCAAGAGGCGCTCGCTAATAGCAATGAAGATTTTGTTCAAGCCACAAGCAAGTTATTTGCAGCCAAAGGTAATGACAAGATCGAAGAAACAAAAAGTGCGGTCGTCAAACTGTTGGTTGACAATGGCGATATGTCAGATACGCGTGCCAATCAAGTAGTTGATAAATGGTACGATCGTTATCAACACTTAAAAGATAAAGCACAAGCTAAAACTCAGCAAGCCAAGGAGTATGCTGTACAAGCCGCTGATAAAACAGCGAGTGTTTTAACTAAATTAGCCTTAGTGAGTTTGATAGTAGCGCTATTAGGTGCGGTTGCTGCCTGTGCTGGCGCGGTCATTGCTTCGCATAAGGAAGAATTACCTTAAGGAAGTCAAAGAGTCCCCGAGGCGTCGTTGATCCTGCATAAAGCCTGCAAATCACATTGCTTACAAGTGATGGCTTGGCTGTGCGGATCGACTGACGCCTTTTCTTAATTTCCCTTGTCATAGCCTTAGCAACCTCTACACCCATCGTAGCTTATAGTGGGTCAAGAAATTCAGACCACTAAGTGGCGCTACCGCGCAATGCAATTAGAATGGGGCTCTGCCCCAAACCCCGGGATATTTGAAGACGTGATTTGAATAACCAGGGGAAAGGATTAGGCCGACATAAGCCGCCCTAAATCACGTCACGGCCATCGGTGTCTCCGCCTGTATCGTGGCATTATAATAACAGTAATGGAGCGGGAAATTATATCTTAACTATTTACAAAAATAGTCTAGATTTTCCGCCCACTATACCTCTCGACTCTCAAGATGCGAAGTTTTATAGCTTTAGTTTTAAGGTGATTAAAAGAGCTATAATTCTCTTCATCAGGTGTGATGAAGAATTCAGGATTAACCGACAGATTGACCTGATAATGAGCGGCATTAAGTTCATGACAAGTCAAAATATTCCAATAATAGCTAGAAGGTAGCGGAGAAGTACCAAATTAAAGCCGACTAAAATTAAAGTAATCTTAAGAGCGCCTCTATAAAATGCTATTTTTGTCTTAATACTTTGTTGTGCACTTTTCTCAAATCCTCATTTATCACACATAAACTGCGGATGTTCGAAAAGTATGCGCAGCGTCTCAAGCCAAATTATATAATTTAATGGGGGTACTCTTAAGTTAGAAAAAAAATAAATTACATGGAGCGATAGGTTGGTCTGTTAATTTAGGATTTACAGAATAAGGCCATGGCTTCGACATGCTGGGTATGAGGGAACATGTCTATGACACCTGCAGCTTGCAGTTGATAACCTTGCTCCAAGAGCAATTTAGTGTCGCGAGCTAAGGTCGCTGGGTTACAAGATATATAAACAATACGTTCAGCCCCCCATCGCTTCAGCTGCGGAATGATTTCTTGTGCGCCAGCGCGTGGTGGATCCAACAGTATTTTGTTGTAAGTTTTTTTAGCCCAAGCGTGATGACTGATATCTTCAAATAAATTGGCCACATAAAATTTAGCATTATTGATCTGGTTTAGTGTGGCATTAAGTTCAGCTTGTTTAACAGCGCTTTTATCGCCTTCGATGCCAACGACTAATTCGGCTTGTAGCGCGAGCGGCAGTGAAAAATTACCAATACCACAAAATAAATCGAGCACGTAATCGTGTGCATTCAATTCTAATAGTGTTAGTGCTTGTTTAATCATTATTTGATTAATGGCAAAATTCACTTGGGTGAACTGTATGGGGTGAAACTCTAATTTCAAGCCATAATCGGGCAGTTCATAGCTCAATAAAGGATTAGCTTTGCTCGGGTAAAACAAATGAATGCTGTCGATGCCTTTGGGTTGTAAATAAATTTGTAAATTATGCACTGTCGCAAATTCTTCAATGGCCGCTAAATCATTTTCGCCAAAAGCGGCTAAGTGGCGAATAATAATAGCGGTGACCTCATCACTAAGTGCTACTTCAAATTGGGCGATTTGATCTTTAATGCTTAGTGATCCTATTAATTTACTTAAGTCTGTAAAGAGATGTCCGATTCTCGGCTCGAGCACTTCGCAGCGTGATAAATCAGCGATAAAGCGTCTATCGCGTTCGCGAAAGCCGACCAAAACTTTATTTTTCTTGTGTACATACTTAACTCCGATGCGTGCTTTGCGTCGGTAACCCCATGGATCAGCTGTAAGAGCTGGCAAAATGATATTGGGTTGAATGTGGGCTTGATGTGTTAATAATTCTAAAAAAGCTTGTTGTTTGTGCTGAACTTGTGCGACGCACGACAAATGCTGCAGGCTACAACCACCACACAGACCAAAATGTGAGCAGTGTGGTACTTTGCGTTCGGGAGAAGCTTGGAGTATTTCTACTACGCTTGCTTCATCATACGAATTGCGTCGCCGAAGATAACGTATAGTCACAACTTCGCCGGCTAAAGCTCCGTCAACGAAAATAGTTTTACCGTCGATATGAGCAACGCCACGGCCTTCATGGCTTAAGCGTTCGATGCTAATCGGTTGGGAGTGTTCAGTATTCATAGAAGATTATCCTAAAAATGGCAGTTGGAATTGTAGCGAGAAGGGCTAATGATTTGAATCTGCTGTGTTTTTTTGAAAATTATTTCGAAAGCAGTAGTCACCACTAAGGTGAGAAAAAATTTTCAAAAAAACACAGCAGATTCAATTCAGTAGACTTTCGTAGTAGATTCCAACTGCCGTTTTTAGGATTATGTATGGACAGAGCTATCATTGCCGGTCAGAATACATGCCTGCTTATAATAGCTTTCGTAGTTTCAAGTGAGCGTAATTGGCCCGGATTTAAACAAGTTTTCGTTAAATAGTCTAC
>JBDNGR010000104.1:0-1906 GCA_041689165.1 Coxiellaceae bacterium | reverse complement strand
TCGAATGTCGTGACTTTGTTCTGGCATTCATGGCTCCAAAAAAATAACGCCCCAACCGGTTACGGAAGAGGCGTTCAAGTGGCCCGTCGAAGGCCATAGGGAAAATTGAGCAAAAAAAACCCCGCACTAGGCGAGGTCTTATAATTCCGAGTGGCAATTCGCCAATCTAGGGATAAAAGGTATCTTGCCAGCATGACGATGTCAACTATTTACTGCGAACCGCGCTCAGTTAAAGCGCCATAAATGGTATTAAGCACAAAATCACGCGCTCCCGCCACCTTGGGGCTTGACCATCTTAGCGTTTTGGCTAACCGGTTCAGCCCTTTGCTTGATCGCCCCCGGTAAAGCTGTAGCACGATCATCACTTCCGTTTCGTGCCCGAGCCGGTTTAGTTGAGACAGCTTGCTCGCTACCCACTGCGCGTACTCATCATCAATAGGGGGAGGCGGTGCGCTCTCTGGCCAGCTATCGCTAATAACCTCGCTTTGCCACATAGCGGACTTGTAGCCAAGATTGGTGCCGTGGGATTGCGCCCAATACCCCCACGCTTTCATTTGCAAGATATGCTCTACGCTTATTATCGCTCTTGCTGCGTTATTCATGCTGCCGCCCTCTCTGATTTCAAAATTGAAAACTTGATGTATTCCTGCCCCTTGGCTACCTTTACTTTTCTTACCACCGCCTCGATTATCTGCGAGTCATTGAATCCGTACTTGGTCTGCAAAACGTCCTGGAATGGCTTTATGGGATTGTCGTAGTCGGCCTGCATGTTTGATACGCCGAACTCGTACTCGACCTGTAGCGGGCCTGTAGGAACGCTCAGCGTCATCGGCAGCAATAACGACAGGTCGCGCGCATAATTTTTATATTTTGGCGTCTTGAATCTGCGTCCCTGCCATGCTTCGTTTACCGACATTGGCTTTATGTTGATCCTATGCAACTTTGAGCACTCCCATTTCAAGCAGCTTCTGAACCGTGCTGGTCTGGCTGCGGCGCATGTACCAATCACTTCTTTCAAGAAACTCCTCTGAGCGCACACGGTTATCAATGGCATCGTGGCAAGCGCTACACCCAAAGCCTCCAGAGGCATCACTAGCTTTGATCCCTATGCCATGCGACTCATCAGGGAAGTGACAGAAAACCACCGTTGCCGGGTCGAAGTTGCACACGCCCAGGATATTGAGGGTGCAGTCTTGGTCGCGCGCTGCATTGGTGATTTTCTTGGACCTAATCAAATTCTAACCCCTCACAAAGTGCGCTTTGTTAGACTCTGAGCCAACATCACGCGCCGTAGCGTAACCGCTGGACATTGCAATTTCTTCTACTTGCAAGACAGAGTTTGCGCTTAGCTTTGGTCCTTCGACTGATTTGATTTTAGACACTCTGGAGATAAGGGCTTTCCCCACCTTCATTACCGCGTGATCCTCATCATTAGCCAAAATCGTAGTTGTTACCCCTACCGCATAAAGCTTTCGGGCATCGCCCCTTACACCAGCAGATAACCCGTGGACCTGCTCGGTATTCTCTGCGCGCTTGATCGTCGCATCTGCAACATTTTCTACATTATCCGTTGTGCTTGTGCTCAGTACATGAACTTTCTCTCTAACCTTCTCAATTCCGGTAACGGAAAACTGTTCATATTTCTCAAACTCGTACAGCCACTTCACCTTCCTTTCAATGTCTGCAGCCTCGCATCCAACAAGCAACAATCGTTGCTTAATCTTCTCTCCCCCGCCTTTTGTGACCATGCGGATCTCTACGATATGAAGCATACCGATCACGCCAATTTGTGTTGTTGTTGCTTTTGGTTTTCTCTTATATCCGCTCATGCCTCATTCCTCTTTAGTCAAAACTCAACATCTGGTTAATCGTATTCTCTGCCTGCTCTGGCGTGTAGTTTTTAACC
>JBDNGR010000103.1:0-3235 GCA_041689165.1 Coxiellaceae bacterium | reverse complement strand
GTGACTGCAAGCGCTCTTTAGCAGGCAATGGGCCTTTGTTTTGCAGATAAGGCTGAACTTTATAATATTGTTTAAAGAATTCGGTCATATCAACCACCAAATCACGTATCACTGGGAAACCAGGTAAAGGACGCAACACGATTCGATCAGCTAAACTACGAATTTGCGTGATACAAGCTAAACCATTGGTACCATTAATATTCATACCATCAGAACCACAGACACCCTCGCCACACGAACGGCGGAAACCCAGGCTGGCATCTTGCTCTTTCAGTGCTTCAAGAACATTCAGCAACATTTTACCTTTCACGCGTGCGGTATCAATTTCATACTCCTGCATGCTTGGCTTTTCATTGTGTTCTAAATTATAACGATAGATAGATAGTTTTAAGACTCGTGTCGACATTATTCTCTTCCCTCTTGCGGTAGAATGGCTTGCATTTCTTTAGGTGAAAAATTAACAGGACGGAAAGCTAAACGGCCATCTGCGAAATAAACCGAATGCTTTAGCCAATGAGCATCATCACGCTCTGTATAATCATAGCGTGCATGAGCACCACGACTTTCAGTGCGCTCTTTAGCTGAACTTGCGGTTGCTATAGCTATAGCCAGTAAATTATCTAGCTCTAGAGCTTCGACACGAGCAGTATTAAAGATTTTGCTCGTATCTTTTAAGGTGGCTGACTGCAGACGTTGCTGTAATTCTTGCAGTTTTGCCAAACCTTTAGCCATGGGCTCTGCATCACGGAAGACACCAAAGCTACCTTGCATGACCTGTTTCATTTCATTACGAATAGCTAATGGATCTTCTGTATTGCCAGGATTTTCCCAACGAGTAACGCGCGCTAGAGCACGATCAAGATCGTCCTGATTTTCAGTACGATGACCTAAACCTTGTGCCAAGGACTCTTGCAAGTTCATGCCGGCTGCACGCCCAAACACGACTAAATCAAGCAAGGAATTAGTCCCTAGACGGTTAGCACCATGCACTGATACACAAGCGGCTTCACCCACTGCATATAAGCCTTCGACGATTTCGTCTTCACCTTTGGCATTTAGGGTGATGGCCTGACCATACATATTCGTTGGAATACCACCCATCATATAATGGCAAGTGGGAACAACAGGAATCGGTTCTTGACGAGGATCAACATCTGCAAATTCATCTGCAAGTTCGCAGATACCAGGTAAGCGTTTAGTGAGGATTTCTTCACCCAAGTGATCAAGCTTTAGTAACACGTGATCGCCATCAGGACCACAACCACGTCCTTCTAAGATTTCAATAATGCAAGCGCGCGATACTACGTCGCGACAAGCCAAGTCTTTAAGGTGTGGCGCATAACGTTCCATAAAGCGCTCGCCATCTTTATTAATTAGATAGCCACCTTCACCGCGACAACCTTCTGTTACTAAGCAACCTACTCCAGCGATACCAGTGGGGTGGAATTGCCAAAATTCCATGTCTTGTAAGGGCAAGTCCGCACGCAAAGCCATACCATTACCATCACCCGTGTTGATATACGCATTAGTGGTTGATTGGAAAATACGTCCTGCACCACCTGTTGCCAAGATAGTAGCGCGCGCCTTGAAATAAGCGATTTCTCCCGTTTCAATGCACATGGCAACGACACCAGCGATACCTTTATCCTTAGCACGAACTAAATCAATGGCATACCACTCATTGAAAAAATTGGCTTTAGCTTCAACATTTTTTTGGTATAAAGTATGTAACAACGCATGACCGGTACGATCTGCTGCAGCGCAAGCACGGTGTGCAGGATCACCACCAAAGTTTTTAGTATGGCCGCCGAATGCACGCTGATAAATTTTGCCGCTTTCTAAACGTGAGAAAGGCAAACCCATATGCTCTAGCTCAATAACAGACGGTATTGCATTTTTACACATGTATTCGATAGCATCTTGGTCGCCTAAGAAACCAGAACCCATCACAGAGTCATACATATGCCATTGCCATTTATCTTCATCTACATTACCCAAAGCCGCACTAATACCACCTTGCGCAGAAACTGTGTGCGAACGTGTGGGAAATACTTTAGAAAGTACTGCCACTTTGTAATTAGATTGCGCTAATTGTAAAGATGCTCGAAGTCCTGCACCGCCCGCGCCAACAATAATGGCATCAAATTCATAAGTCGCTAAATTCATTATTAACCCCACAAAACTCTAATTCCCCAAAGAAGATAGGCAAGCAATCCTAGTGCTAAGCCCAACTCCAAACCCAGTCTCATACAACTACATTTGACATAGTCAGTAATCACTGTCCATAGACCAATCCAAGCATGAGCAACTAAGCTCAATAGCACCATTATGGTAGCGATTTTTACGAATCGACATGCAAACAAGGCAGACCAATCTGCATAACTTAATGGAGTATGACAAATCAGAAAACCGATCAGCAAAACTGCATATGAACCTAAAATTAGTGCGCTGACACGCTGAAGAAGCCACGTGCTAAGGCCATTACGACCTAAAACCAAAATACTGTCTACCATAACCAAACTCCCGCTAGCACCATTAATACGCCTGAACCTATCATCGTGATGACTGCACCGATCTGAGCTGCACCTAAACTTTCAGCGAAGCCGATGTCCATGACCACATGCCGCACACCTGCCACCCAATGAAAACTCAGTGCCGCCAGAATTACCCATATTACACACTTAACAAGAGGTTCTTGCAGCAGAGCTTGAATCGCTACAAAGCTCTCGGCTGAAGCAAGTGAATGGCTCAATAAATACAGTAAGTATGGCATTGCCAAAAAAAGCACCACACCTGATACACGGTGCAAAATGGAAACGATGGCAGTCAGGGGGAAACGATAGTGGGTTACATTTCGGTTCGTTGGTCGAGGATCTCTATTAGCTGCTTTCATATTTTCTCAGTGGTTTGACAGTAGATGTAATACAGACTCTGCATTCAGAATCTTAATCTTTAAATTAAATTTGTGGATTTATCACAGACATCAGCTAGCTGATGCGGAAAGAATTATAACCACTTCGAACAGGGAATACAAAGCTCTTCGTCGCAAGATTTAGTAATTTTCTTGATGCGACTTACAGCTCGAGGTGCAGAGCTGTAGCTACTACGCAACTCTCTTCCCGCTCAGTCATTCATGAGCGCTCAATCTGAGTCTATACCTCTCGACTCTCGAAATACGAAGTTTTAAGTTTCAGCTTGCGAGCAGTGGCCCGATGACATTCCGCAAAAGCGAAGG
>JBDNGR010000102.1:0-6593 GCA_041689165.1 Coxiellaceae bacterium | reverse complement strand
GGCATATGCGCATCCTAGGGAGATGCGGCTTGAGGGTCAAGGAAAAGTGCTTGTTTACTCTATGAGATGCGATGGGTGTAGAGCCTACAATGCGGCTATCGCATTGTAGGTTCGATGAGCTACGTGAATATCTACTAACTAGTCGCTACTTGAGCATGGCTAGAATGGTAGGGTAGGACGATCACAGTGCTACCTACTTTCAAGAAGTTTTGGCTAAGCCATTTGGCGGCTTGTGATTCCACTCGGATACAACCATGGCTGGCATTGTGATTGGGCACATAGGGTGAGCCATGAATTGCATAACCTCTGGCCTCGAAGTGCATACAATACGGCATAGCAGCACCGCCGCCGGTGGCTAATGGATATTTGCTGGATTTACATTCAGGCCCTTGCTTACGGTTGATTCTGAAAGTTCCCGTAATGGTTTTACAAGAACGATCACTTTCTTCGCATTTAAGTGCACCACCCGAAGCGCGACCTATATTGACCCGCTCGCCTTGCGGATTATAAACAGCCCAAGCGCCATAATTAGGGTCAAAGATGAAGACATTGTTGCCAGTGGTTGGACGAGAAGTGGGGAAGTGATCCCAGCCCTTGTTTTCGCCATTACCATCCGGGTCTTCGGCTTCAGTCAGGCTAATATCCGGCACATAAGGCGCTTCTGGGTCGAGATTTCTTTTGGCGCAGCTGCTCAAGCCTAAACATAGACTCAAGCTGATTAGTAGAATTCGGAACAACATAACTTAAGCTCCTTGTTAAGATTCAATACTCAGGATGAAGCCACGACATTTTTAGTCGCGGGATGGTAGGGTAAAACGATTACAGTGCTGCCAATTTGCAAGAAACTTTCGCTTAACCATTTAGCTGCCACGGGGTTTACGCGAACGCAACCATGACTCGCATTATAGTCAGGCACGTGGTGGGAGCCATGAATCGCATAGCCTTTCGCTTCGAAGTTCATGCAGTAAGGCATGGGTGCACCACCCTTAGTTTCCAGCGGATAAATATTCGATTTGCAATCAGCACCTCGTTTGCGAATGATGGTGAAAGTGCCGGCTACGGTTTCGCAGGGCCGTCCTATATCCGGGCAGAATGATTTGCCGCCAGAGGCACGACCTACATTTACCCTTTCACCCTTTTCATCATAGACTGCCCAGGCACCGTAGTTAGGATCAAAGATAAACACTTTGCTACCAGTAGGACTGCGTTCCATGGGGAAGTAAGTATAGCCTTTAGCATCACCATCTCGATCGGGGTCCTCGGCTTCCGTTAGCGTAATGAGAGTTTCATTCTTTGCTCCTGAATCGCTACTGCTATTAACGCTAGCTTTAGCGACACTAGGTGTGTTTCTGGCACAGCTCGTTAAAGCTAAAACAGCCGTCAAACTCAACAACAGAATTCGCAACAGCATCTTGTATCTCCTTTCGACGTCTCTTCAGCGACCAGTTGATTCCTTATTTTTGCAAGCCAAAGTATAGAGCAATATTCCTACTTCAGCTAATTCACGGGGCGCAGCAGCAATACCTCGCTGTTCAAGCTTAGTACAATCTAAGCAGAACCGCTGTGTAGCGCTACTTTGATTTAAGTATAAAGACCATACACACATATTTATCCCCAAGAGCTGTGGATATCATTACAGAACAGTTTGAATGCAAAAAATTAGAGGATGGCTGTCGAGTTGATTTGCTCTAAGGCAAGGCCACGTAAAAGATCGCTTTCGAATCAAAACTAACGATTGTTCTTATTATTACGCTATAACATAATGATTTTAATATCTATTTTTTATTAATATTTAAGATTTCCTTAATATTTCTCTTTTATTCTTCTGCCTAGTTTCAATAAATTAATTAACTTTGAAGGAATAATAAAAAATGCCGAGAATTACTGAACGTCATCCTCGCGGTTTTTTCGGTCCTGCTCCGGCAAGCGTTGTAGCTTTAGATCCCGGTGCTGCGGCAGTTCTCGCGGCTTTGCCGCCGGGGTCTACTCAGCCTTCTGGTGGTGAGCCTGCTGCGGTACCAGCTAACCCTGACAGCGCCTCCATAGGTCTTGCTTTAACGAGCTCGTTTTCTCCACCAGGCGGCGCACTCTGAGGGCTCAGCAATTCAATGAATTTTATAATACATATAATGAGTAATAGAAAATGCGTTTAACAGGTGTGATTCAACAGCCTGATACAGCGGCTGAAGCAAGAGCCATGGTAGGGACTAAACGTAAAATGGTACAAACAGTGGCTATAGGCCGTGTCGATGATTCGCGATCTAAGTGCCGTCGCTTAATGGTCGAAGGCGAAGAAGCTGAACAATTCGAGCATGGGTCTGAGTATTTATCAGCTTTAACTCCATCTCCTGTTCTTATGTCCGTTCATGCTCTTGTTTTTGCTCCTGCGGCTCCTGCTGCTGCTGATATGTGGAATTCAATTTCAGCTGGAGGCCCTTTTCGTAGTTCTCCCGCCCCCCTTGCGTCACCCGCTAGGCCGCCCGCTATGCAAAGGTTGACCGTGAGTACAGTCGGCCCAGTGCCATACCGTGGACGACCTCACTCAGCTTGCTTTGGAGATGCTACCAACACTTCAGCCCAAACGACTCAAGCAGGAGGCTTGGCCACAGCAAGTTCACGTAGCCCTGTCTCTTTGCAAGTCTCTCAGGCAGTTGCTGCCGGAGCCGGAGCTGAGCCTGCTTGCCCGAGTACATTTGAAACAGATGTGGTACGTCCTGGTATCTTTATTGTAAGACGTCCCCTAGCTATTCGGCCTCAGGAAAGATCGCAACGGGCTGCTGGGCTAGCTTTGGCTGCTCCTATATTGGCGGCAACTTTGGCAGCTACTACGACAGATAGCCTGCAACAAAGCCAACCTAGTGCATTCGTTGCGAGTGCAAGAACAGCTTATTTCTTTTCTATAGCGCCTCGCAGTTCTGCAGCCATACAGGTTACTACTGCAGCACTTCGAGTTGCCGCAGATTTATTTGAACCACGCCCGAACATAATCCGACGTTTAGGCTCAGCTTAAAGAATGGGGGGTTGCTTGACAAAGCCATAGCCCCCAGACCAAAATCTCCCTCTTTTAAAAACATAGAGAGTGCTATGAGCGCGAGGCCACCTCCGTTAAAACGTCTGTACCCTTGGTTAGTCTGGGGCTTGGGATCAGCGTTTATGTTCTACAAATATCTCTTAGAAGTTTCGCCCAGTGTTATGGTGGCAGACTTAATGCGTGTCTTTAATGCAACAGGTGCGCAGTTGGGTAATTTGGCAGGATGCTATTTCTATGCCTATTTGCTCATGCAAATTCCGATGGGTATCTTTACTGATCGTTTTGGACCACGTCGAGTTACCAGTTTGGCGATAGTGTGTTGTGCAGCAGGTGCATTGTTGCTCGCCTATGCGCATGATTTGTGGGTGGCAGAATTAGCGCGCTTCATTACCGGTTTTGGTGCCGCAGTTGCCGCCATCAGCTGTTTAAAATTAACCACACTTTGGTTCCCACCAAAACGTTTTGCTTTGATGGCAGGCTTAATGATGTCGATTGCTGTTCTAGGTGCAGTTGGTGGACAAGCGCCGTTATCGATTGCGATGAATCACATTGGTTGGCGCTCATCGATGGCGTATGCCGCCATTATTGGCTTCAGCTTGGCTTTTGTTTTTTGGTTAATGGTACGTGATCATGGTCCGCATGCAATTCAATCTGAGGAGCTATTGTTTGAACGCAAACCGGTATTTGCCGGCTTAAAAGAAATTCTGAAAAATCGTCAGACTTGGTATCTGTCTTGGTACAGTGGTTTAGCTTTTGCGCCAGTTTCGGTATTTGGTGGTTTGTGGGGCGTTCCTTATTTGCAAGAAGTGTATGGCTTTGAGAGAACCTTAGCAGCCCAACAAATTTCATTAGTCTTTATAGGTTTTGCAGTGGGTTCACCGATCGCAGGTTGGTTGTCGAGTCGTATGGGTAAACGTTTGCCTGTGATGGCTTGGGGAACAGCCGCATCCTTTATTTTTTCTCTGCTAATTTTATATGTGCCGCATTTATCAATCTGGCAATGTGGTTTATTATTATTTTTATTTGGTGCCGGCATCAGTTGTTTTTTGCTCTGCTTTTCAATGATATGTGAGGTGAATCATTTGATTTTAGCGGCTACAGCAATTGGTTTTATGAATAGCTTTGATGCCGCATTAGGTGCTTTAACGGATCCTTTGATTGGTAAATTCTTAGATTTAGGTTGGACCGGAAAAGTAGTTGATAGTGTGCGAGTGTTTTCAGTCGAGAATTACCATACAGCGATGCTTGTAATCCCCTTCTATTTATTTATTTCATTAATTTTATTGTTCTTTATTAAAGAAACTCATTGTCAGCAACGTTCGCCGTAGATCGGGTGTAGGGGCAATACTTGTGTGGATATTGGGTGGTTGCCCTCCCAATCGCAGATCAATGCCACTTACCACACATGTGCACAGGGCGGCTCGTGCATTATGCAGGGATGTTATTTATCAAACATTCACCGAACTGAAAGAGGGCAGGCACGGGGGCCTGCCCCTACAAGACCGTGGGTAATTCAAAATTGTAAGCAGAATCATTATCCTAAAAACGGCAGTTTTAATCTACTGCGAAGCTCTGCTGTATTGATTACAATTGCCAATCAAGCGGTGTTCTGCCTAAGCTTTCCAATAAGGCATTCGCCTTTGAAAAGTGCTTACAACCTAAGAAACCACGATTAGCTGAAAAAGGCGAAGGGTGAGGCGCTTTTAATATTTTATGTTTTTGCGTGTCAATTAAAGCTTCTTTCTGTCGCGCATGTGAACCCCATAACAAATAAACAATGGGGTTCGGATGCAGATTTAATTTTGTAATGATGGTATCGGTAAATTCCTGCCAGCCAATTTGACAGTGCGATTGTGGCTGATTAGCCTCAACCGTAAGCACGCTGTTTAATAATAACACACCACGCTCCGCCCAAGGAATTAAGCTACCATGATTCGGAATCATAAATCCCACATCCGCGTGCAGTTCTTTATAAATATTCTTGAGTGATGGTGGTGGATTGATGCCAGGTTTCACTGAGAAAGAGAGACCATGTGCCTGGTTCGGGCCATGATAAGGATCTTGACCGATGATCACTACTTCAACCTTATCATAAGGCGTGTATTTAAATGCATTGAATATATCGGCTTTAGGCGGGTAAATAGTTTTACCACTTTGATGTTTGGCTTCAAGAAATACCATTATTTTTTGAAAGTATTTTTTGGTTTTTTCCTCATCTAAAAGATCTTTCCATTCCAACACTTGTTTG
Source organism: Coxiellaceae bacterium (assembly GCA_041689165.1). GTDB lineage: Bacteria > Pseudomonadota > Gammaproteobacteria > Coxiellales > Coxiellaceae > CAIQCE01. Next base: position 1,314 of record JBDNGR010000102.1, on the reverse strand, counting down.
GCAATCATGATGTCCTCTGATTGTTACAAAATTGGCAGCATATCGCATCCAAGCAGAAACGATAAGAAGCTGTTGTTCCTTTATCTTGAGATTCATGGCAGACTTTGACCCAGGATAAATACTTAGAGAGGAAAATAAAATGTTGGTTGGAGTACCTAAGGAAATTAAAGTTTGCGAGTATCGCGTAGGCCTTACCCCCGATAGTGTGCAGGAATTGATCGCGCACGGTCATCAAGTTGTGGTTCAGCACAATGCGGCGGAAGGAATTGGTTTTACTGATCAAGATTATATTGCAGCGGGTGCGCGCATTGCACAGACACCTGCAGAAGTTTATGCCGCAGCGGATATGATTGTTAAAGTGAAAGAGCCGCAAACGAGTGAATTTTTTTTCTTAAAAGATAATCAAATTTTGTTCACTTATCTTCATTTAGCACCAGATCCTGTACAAGCTAAAGCGCTTATTAATTCTGGTTGCATTGCGATTGCTTATGAAACAGTCACGGATCAGTACGGTGGTTTGCCGCTCTTATCACCAATGAGTAATGTAGCAGGCCGTTTGTCTATTCAAGTGGGCGCACATTGCTTGGAGAAACACCAGGGTGGGCGTGGCGTGTTGTTAGGTGGTGTGCCGGGTGTTTCTCCAGGTAAAGTTGTGGTCATTGGGGCGGGTGTGGTCGGATCAAATGCCGTGCGTATGGCAGTTGGTAAAGAGGCACGTGTAACTGTCTTGGATAAGTCTGTGGCGCGACTTCATCAACTAGATACGCAATTTGGTAATCGCATCAAAACTTTATATTCAACTCAAGCAACCATTGAAAAAGCATTGATGTCTGCTGATTTAGTCGTAGGCGCAGTCTTAGTTCCAGGTGGCTCTGCACCACGCTTAATCACACGTGCGCTATTAGCCAAAATGAAATCGGGCAGTGTAGTGGTGGATGTCGCCATTGACCAAGGTGGTTGTTTTGAAACCAGTAAGCCGACAACCCACGATGATCCCACTTATGAGCTCGATGGAGTCATACATTACTGTGTGACTAATATGCCAGGGGCTGTACCCAGAACTTCAACTTTTGCTTTGAATAATGCTACTTTAGCCTTTGTGTTGGCTCTGGCTGATAAAGGCTATCGTCGTGCCATGTTAGATGATCACCATCTGCTGGCGGGTTTGAATGTTTATAAAGGTATGGTGACTTATCAAGCCGTTGCAGAAGATCTTGGCATGGACTATGTGCCGGCAAGTCAAGTTTTGGATGCTTAAACTACGTAAAATCTAAAATTAACATCGCTCTTGTAGGGGCAGGCCCCCGTGCCTGC
>JBDNGR010000101.1:0-1979 GCA_041689165.1 Coxiellaceae bacterium | reverse complement strand
TCAATAATCCCACCAACTTTGATATCATTCGTTTCGTAAGCCATGTTTTATATCCTTTCTTTGTTAGACCAAAAAAAGATAAATCATGGCTTGCTTTTTTCAAGCCTTATTTGAATTTACAGAAAGAACGATACACTACCTCGTCAAAAATACCTCCGTAGAATAATAGATATTGATAGAAGCTACATCTTCCATGAACCTGGAAGTGATTCTAGTGCAACTCGACTTTCGCCAGCTGCAGCATCTGTAGCAACAGCCACTGCTGTTGGCGCTGGTTCAGCAGTCTTGAACACAGTGATAAATGAAACAGCAGCCTCGAGCGGAGAGGAAGAAGATGAAGAAGAGGGTGGCGAAAGTCGAACTCGCGCCACAGGCTGCTGCATTATGATGTGACAAGTTAAGCGCCAAGAGTAACTGACGGTCTTAACAGCATCGCAATATCTTCACGACCTACAGCTTCTGCTACGCTAAGTGCTGTTTCGCCCTCAATAGTAGTAAAACTCGGGTCAGCACCTCGGTCTAACAAAAGTCTAACCAAACCCTCATGGCCTGCTCGTGTAGCTTCAATTAAAGCACTGGGAAAGCCACGACCTGTAACTCGATCTGATTTAGGCTTATTAACCGCTTCAGGATTTTTATTTAAAGCCATTTCGATCATTTCTTGACGATTGAGTTTCGCCATAAAAGGTAAAATAGTTAATCCTAATTTAAAGCCGTGATTATCAATATACATTTCTCCAAAGCAATCGCTATAATCCAGATTCCAATGCTCAATAATAGCAATAAATCCACGAATATCATTACGTTTGACGATGCCTTCTAACAGTATGCGACCTTCTTCAGTATTTCCTATGATCGCTTTATTAGCGGTCGTATTTCCTCCTGACTTGAGATAAAGATATTGCGCTTTATGGCTATGCACCAAGCGCCAGGCGACCTCATTCAATTCATATTTTGCCACTAAAAATAAAGCTGTATAGCCATCCTTATCTACATATTTGGCATTAAAATCAGGATGCTCATCTAAAAATCTCAATACCTCAGTTTCTTTTTCTGCAATTGGTCTTTCTGCTGCCACCAACCGATTAAACTCCTTTTGCTCAGCACTTAATGCACCTTTCGCTTCTTGGGCTGGAGGTACAAAAACAGGTCTCGGTGGTGGAGCAAGGCTCTCTCGCGTCACCCATAAATGTAGATTATCAGTCGGTTTGCCATAGCCTTGATAGATCATACCCGGATAACGTTCCGCAATAGCTGCTGAGGCGGGATCATCATATCTATTATAAATCGTCATACCAGTAGCCGCTGGAGCTGCGGCACTTGTTGAAGCTGAAGTAGGTTGTGGAGCTCCTGCGCCCGCTGCCGCTACTTCATCAGCTGGTGGTGCACGATACCAAAAACCACAAATTGCTCTTACTGCTCGCATAAGTTTTTATCCTGGTTTCAAAAAATTATTAGAAGATAGTATTGAATTTATTACAGAAAGCTTAACGTCTTTCTGTCGAGACAGACAAGTGTTGTTTTTACCTTAAGTGTCTGCCCAACGGTGGGGTTGTTAGCTCTCAATTAACACTAGACTTAATAGAAGACTGAGTTAAAAATCGACTGTGGCTATTAAATCTTAAATTGTATCTATTCACCACTATATCGGCTCGCCGATTCACAAGTGAAGTGCAATTTTTTGAGGCTGCTTAATCGCAAGATAAAGTTCTTTAGGTGTTCTGTATCCTAACACTTTTCTTGGTCTGTGGTTAAGTTGATTTTCTACCTATAGAATTTGCTCTTCTGTGTAATCATTAAGATTATATTTTTTGGGAAAATATTGTCTAACTAATCCATTTGTATGTTTATTCAATCCTCGTTCCCAAGAATGATACGGCGTTGCAAAATAACAACGCAAGCCAGTTAATTTTGTTATGCGTTCGTGTTTAGAAAATTCTTTTCCGTTATCAAATGTGATGGTGTGTCCCACCACTTTT
>JBDNGR010000100.1:0-15679 GCA_041689165.1 Coxiellaceae bacterium | reverse complement strand
GCTCGTTGGTAATAAACATCTGCCTCATCCGTCCCACCAGTCGCATCCGCATAATACGCCCAGCCATTCCAAACGAAAGGATCATGTGGGGCCTGCCGTGCGGCTTCTAACAGTTTGGCCTTAGCGGCAGGATACTGGGCATGATCTACATAGGCGTGCGCAAGCTTGGCGTTAGCTCGCGCCGCTTCATTATTTTCCAAATAACGCGCATTGCTACAAGCCTGTAGGCTGAAAACGAATAGATAAACAATAAATTTTAGGATTTTCATGAGGGACGTTTTAGCACTGGCTTAGACAGAAAGATATACCGTGATTGAAGCAGCATGATCGCCAACAGTGAAGGGGGGTTATGCGTGGAATGAAAATAGTGCCTGACTCAAACATACCATCCTTGGCGACTGGGTACCGGCATCCATGCCGGTATGACAACATGGTGCTTAACTCAACCTACTCACCACTAAACTTTGAAAAGAAGCCTTTAAAACGCGATCTGGCTAAGGCTAAAGCCATGCGTGGGTTAATAACAGGTGGAATTGGCTTAGCATTTGGCTCTAAGTACACATCAAGAATAAAAGGTTTTTTAGAGCTAAATGCTTTTTTCAAAGCCGAATCTAATTCATCCAATACACGCACCGTTGCGCCATCACCGCCACGTGATTTAGCTAAGGCTGCAAAATCAGGAACAAGAGTCTCTCCTTCATCAGCATCTTTTTGATCTGCCAAGTGCAAAGCGGTGCTATTTAAAACGATACAAACAATCGGGGCTTTGTATTTTACGGCGGTCATAAATTCGCTGATGAATATATCAAAGCTATCATCGCTTGTAATAATCACTGAGGCACGATCCGGCATACATAATTTTGCGGCTATACCATCTGGCAGCGCACACCCTAAACTACCTAAATTAGCTGACCAAATAAAACGTTGTTGTCCATTCATGTTCAACAGGTTATTCGCCCAAATAATCGCGACACCTACATCAACCGTAAAAATAGAATTTTCGGGAGCAAATTTATTAATACTTTCAAATAAAGTGACCGGATGAATGCGATGCTTAGAAACAGAAATACGATTTTGTAACTCATAGGCCATTGTGTCTGAATGCTTATGCTCCAAGCATTCCTTTAAAAAAGATTTATCATTTTGCGGTTTTAATTGACTGACAAACTGCTGCAAAGTGGCTTTACAGTCAGCCGCCATACCCATAGTGATAGGCGCATGCAAACCTAAATGTTCCAATTGATTATCAATCTGCAGAATTTGAGCATCATGCGGATAATATTCGCTAAAGGCAAAAGAAGAGCCTAATACAATCAGCAGATCACAATGATGCACTGCATGGTTAGCAGCACGACTCCCTAACAAACCAATACCACCCATTAAGAATGGATGAGTGCTTTCTAAACAATCTTTTGAACGGCTGGTATAGACTAAAGGCGCTTTAATCAATTCCGCCAAAAGCTTCACTTCGGTTATCGCCGCAGCAGCGCCAATACCATATAAAATACAGGGCTTTTTCGCCATTTTAATGAGCTCTATTGCGACTTTAGCGCTTGCTGGCTCAGGCTCTTTAACTCCATCTGAAATGGGAGGCGCAAATTCAAATTCAGAAGTTGAGGCAGGTGCGCGAAGGATATCTGAAGGAATGGCCAAATGCGCAGGACCGCGCTTCATAATAGCTGAGCGAAAAGCACGCGACAAAACTTGTACTGCCTGCTCAGGATTAATTACGACGCTATTAAAACAGCACACATCATTAAACAATACATTTTGATTCACTTCTTGCACCATGCGAGTGCCAATTAAGGAGGTATCAATTTGACCGGTAATGGCTAGGACAGGAACCCCATCCATCGCAGCATCATAAAGACCACTTAAGAGGTGAATAGCGCCAGGACCTTGCGAAGCTATACAGACGGCGATCTTACCATTGAGACGTGCCTCCATGCTGGCCGCAAAAGCCGCAGCTTCTTCATGGCGCACACGAATGAATTGAATTTGTGTTTGACGACGTAGCGATTCCACTAAAGGATCGATCGTATCATTAGGAATGCCGTAAACGCGCTCCACGCCCCACTGCTGTAATACTTCGACCACGACATCGCTGACGAGCTTTTTCATAACATCCTCCCTGATTGCAAAACGATACGAAGTGTAGCATGGCTTTAATTGAAAAGGGACGACAGTATCAGCCTAGGATGTAGGCTGATAATTGGTGAAGCGTTATATTCAAGATGCGGCTGTTTAGGCTTTTCCAGCACTAGGTGTTGCTGTGCCAGCATCACCAGTTCTTCCCTTACGATTTGCTAGCAAAGGTAATAACTCTGCATGAGTGCCATCTAAGCCAATATGCCGAAAAGTCATTGCAGCTACAGCAGCGGCTACCGCCGTACCAGCGCTAGCAGCATCTTTAGTAATTCCCAAAGCCATGCTTGTCATCACTGGGGCCACTCCACCCGTAGCAAAGGCCGCTACAGCGCCCACTGCCGCAGTAAATGCTTCAGCACGATAATATGCTGCAATACGCGCATTTTGCGCTGCAGCTGCAGCTACTTCTGGCGTTGGTTTAGCACCAAATAAGGTGTATCTGCGCATAATATATCCTCAGTATTAGATAAAATATCAAGCATAGCTTAACAGCTAGTTATTAAGGAAACATTAAGAGCCCTTAAGTGCAGCTCTATAAATGCTCTTTTGTTTTAATACTTTGTTGCACGTATTTCTCAAATCTTCATTTATGGTACAGAAACTGCAGATGTTCGAAAAACGTGCGCCGCGACTTAAGCCAAAATATCTAATTTCATAGTGATGCCCTTACGAATCCAGCGGTTCCCATAGCTCCCGACTTCACGTACAATGGCCGCCTTTTACCCCCCCCCTTAGGAGCTTACTCAAATGGCCATCGAACGTACTTTATCTATTATCAAACCCGATGCAGTAGCTAAAAATGTCATTGGTGAAATTTATACGCGTTTTGAAAAAGCCGGTTTAACGATTGTGGCTGCTAAAATGAAACAATTAAGCCGCACAGAAGCTGAAGAATTTTATGGCATTCACCGTGAACGTGGTTTCTTTAATGACTTAGTCAGCTTCATGATCAGTGGTCCTGTGATGATTCAAGCTTTAGAAGGCGAAAATGCGGTATTGAAAAATCGTAATTTGATGGGCGCCACTAATCCTGCTGATGCAGCTCCTGGCACCATTCGTGCAGATTTTGCTGACTCTATCGATGCCAATGCGGTACACGGTTCTGATTCTTTAGAAAACGCTAAAACTGAAATCGCTTTCTTGTTTGCCAATGATGAGATTTGCGCTTAACCCACTTTTCTTTCTACGAAGAACGTGTAGGGGCGCCCTGTATTGATATTGGGTGCCTGCCCTCTTTCAGTTGGATGTATGTATATCGTACTTCAAGATGCGAAGTTTTAAGTTTCAGTTTACGAGCAGTGGTCCGATGAGGATTGAGCAAAAGCGAAGGAATAGTTGGGCTCTTTCGAGCTTGTGTGATTGACGAAGCGGGCTAATGCGGGCTCAAGATGGAACTTACCACTCGCCGCTTGAGGGTCGAGAGGTATAGTAATAAGATTGCGCTACGCTTGAGAGGGCAACCACAGGGGGTTGCCCCTACAAACGCAATCACGATGCGACAACACAAACCATGAACACAAAAACCAATCTACTCAATTTCGGCCTACAAGCCATGGGCGAGTATATGCAATCATTAGGTGAGCCACGTTTTCGTGGCCAGCAATTGATTCAATGGATTCATCAACGCGGTGTAACCGACTTCGATGCGATGACCAATCTTTCGAAAGCTTGTCGCGAAAAGTTAAATGAAATTGCTGAAATTAAGTTTCCAGAAGTCATTCTAAATCATGCTTCACACGATGGTACTTACAAGTGGTTGTTAAAGCTCAATGGCGGCAATGCTATTGAAACCGTTTTCATTCCTGAACGCGGTCGCGGCACCTTATGTGTTTCTTCTCAAGTGGGTTGCGCTTTAAATTGTAGTTTTTGCTCAACGGGCAAAGAAGGTTTTAATCGCAATCTCAACATGGGCGAAATCATTGCTCAAGTATGGCTCGCTGTTCAAACTCTCGCCAAAGAAGATCCAACCAAAGCTCGACACGTCACCAATGTAGTGATGATGGGAATGGGCGAACCTTTATTAAATTATGAGAATGTTTTGCCGGCGATGGAATTAATGATGCACGATTTGGCTTATGGTTTGTCCAAATACCGCGTCACCTTAAGCACTTCGGGTGTAGTGCCTGCTATGTTGCAACTGAAAGCCGAAAGCCCTGTGGCTCTAGCGGTTTCATTGCATGCAGCAACGGATGAATTGCGTAATGAATTAGTGCCGATTAACAAAAAATATCCACTGAAAGAGTTAATGCAGGTGTGCCGCAACTACTTTCCCGAAAATTCTAAACGCATGGTGACTTTTGAATATGTAATGTTAAAAGGTATTAATGATACGCCAACACATGCCAAACAACTGATTCGTTTACTGGATAACATGCCGTGTAAAATGAATTTAATTCCTTTCAATCCCTTTCCTAAAACCAACTACGTGCGCTCCACGGATGAAGCCATCACGGCTTTTCAAAATCGTCTAACAGCTGCTGGTATTAACACGTGGGTGCGTAAAACGCGTGGTGATGATATAGATGCCGCTTGTGGTCAATTGGCCGGTCAAGTCAGTGACAAGACCGGACGTCATTCCCGTTGGCTAAAGACAGGTCGCCTGGTACCTGAAGCGAAAAGCGGATTTTCTACTCTATAGATGCAATGGCAATACATGAAGATTCTAAGTGTCTTTTTTCATAGCGATTGACCGTCGTCGAGAGCATTAAAGAAGTTTAATCACGACAGACCACATCGACACCTCCGCACAGCACATGCTAGGATACCGGCACTTTATATAAGGAGTTTGAAATGAAGCGGTTTTCTGTCTTTTTGTTGCTGACTTTACTCAGTTTTTCCGTGCAAGCTCTAGCCAACAACCCATTGAATAGTCCGATGACTGACGCCAAATTTAATGCGGCCATGCCAGTACCTGTCATGATCCCACCTCCTCCTACTTTAGATAATTCTAAAGCCTATGTACTAATGGATGCGGACAGTGGTCAGATTTTAGCAGAAAAGAACATGAACCAGCACTTAGATCCTGCCAGTCTCACTAAAATGATGACGCTCTACATTGCTTTCAACGCCTTGAAGACCGGTCAAATTCATTTACATGATCAAGTGTTAGTCAGCGAAAAAGCCTGGCGTATGGATGGCTCACGTATGTTCATCCAAGTCGGCACCCAAGTTCCAGTGAACGAATTATTACAAGGTATTATTGTCGCTTCGGGTAATGATTCTTGTGTGGCACTCGCTGAACACATCGCTGGTAATGAAGAAACTTTTGCGCAAATCATGAATCAAACCGCCGCCAAATTAGGCATGAATAATACGCATTATAATGATTCAACCGGAATGCCGGATCCTAATCATTTTGCTACGGCTTATGATCTTGCTGTGTTGGCACGTGCTTTAGTGCAAGATTTTCCTGAATATTATGCTTACTTCAAACAACAGTGGTACACCTACAACAAAATCAAACAACCTAATCGTAATCTATTGTTGTGGCGCGATACTTCAGTTGATGGCATTAAAACCGGTCACACTGATGATGCAGGCTACTGCTTAATCGCCTCTGCTAAACGGGGCGCTATGCGCTTAATCACGGTCGTTATGGGCGAGCCAAATGAATCTGGCCGTGCTAATGATAGTGAAGCCTTACTCACTTACGGCTTCCGTTTCTTTGAAACTCATTTGGTGTTTAGAGCTAACACACCGATTAAAGAAGCGCGTGTATGGTATGGACAAAACAGCAAGATAGCGGTTGGTGTTGCACAAGATTTTTATGTCACAACACTTGCTAATCAATTTGCGCAACTTAAGGGCTCTGTGACAATTAATAATAAAATCATCGCTCCAGTACAACAGGGGCAAGCCGTCGGTTCTATCAATGCGAATCTGAACAACAAGCTGCTAAGTTCAGCACCCTTAGTCGCTTTGAGCGATGATCCTGCTGGAGGGTTCTTTAGTCGTATGATTGATCATGTGGTGGGGATTTTTCATAAATAACACGATCTCGTGAGCCGTTGGGCTGTAGGGGCAATCCCCCCCGTGATTGCTCTCTCAACCTGTACATCAAAGTTATTTCAGAGAGGGCGTCATAGCTCACCTGTTGAAGTGGTGCATCTGATGCGGCATCCATGCCGGCATGAAGCCCTAAAAGTATGAAAGCCGAGACAAGACTATGAGCATCAACCCCGAAACCACCTATCCCTGCGAATTCACCCTTAAAGTTTTAGGCAAAAACAATCCTGAATTTGAGCAAAAAGCTTTGATGATCACCCGCGAATTTTTTCCTGAGCTGAAAGAGAATGCGATTATGCCGCGCCTGAGTAAAGATAAAAATTATTTATCACTTTCGATTACGGTTATGGCACAAAGTCGTGAGCAATTAGATAAAATCTATCAAGCTTATACGGCTGCCCCTGAGATTGTAACGGCACTATGATTGAGTTGATTTTTCGTGATAAAGGCACTGTTGATTATCTAAACGCTTGGCACGCTATGCGCGAGTTTACGGATCAACGTCAAGCTGACACGATTGATGAGCTATGGCTGCTACAACATCCGCCAGTCTTTACTCAAGGCCAAGCGGGTAAAGCTGAGCATCTGTTGAACCCGCATGATATTCCAGTGATTCAAAGCGATCGTGGCGGCCAAATTACCTATCACGGTCCTGGCCAATTAATGTTGTATGCCTTGTGTGATTTGCGACGCTTGCATTTGAGTCCGCGCCAGTTAGTGAGCCGCTTAGAAAAGACCGTCATCGATTTCTTAGAAGCTCAGGGTTGTGCCGCACAAGCCCGCGCTGAAGCACCCGGTATTTACATCCAAGGGTGCAAACTCGCTTCCATTGGGCTGCGCGTCCGCAAAGGCTGCAGCTATCATGGCCTGGCTTTGAATGTCGCGATGGATTTAAAGCCCTTCTCCTATATCAATCCGTGCGGCTTTCAAGGCCTGCAAATGACGCAAATTCAAGACCACCTGCCTGAGCTCAATTATGCTGAGGTTTTACGGCAAATTATTCCCTACTTTGTGAAAAATTTCGGGTATAATGAGACCCAAATCGCACAGCCACAAAGGTAAAATCAAGCCCATGACCTCCACCATCCAAGACCCTAGCACTAAAAAGAAGGGTTATGACAAGTTATCACGCATCCCCGTTAAAATTGAAGCCAGCGAAGTCTTAAGAAAACCCGATTGGATTCGCATTAAATTGCCTTCAGACAATAAAATTGCTGAATTAAAAAATTTACTGCGCAGCAATCGCATGGTCACGGTTTGTGAAGAGGCTTCCTGCCCGAACTTAAGTGAGTGCTTCAGTCATGGCACGGCCACCTTTATGATTATGGGTGACAAATGTACGCGCCGCTGCACTTTCTGTGATGTAGGTCACGGCCGACCTGATCCACTTGATCGCGAAGAACCCGCTAATTTGGCTAAGACCATTGAAGTTATGAAATTAAAATATGTGGTCATTACCTCAGTAGATCGCGACGATTTACGCGACGGCGGTGCGGCACATTTTAGCGCGTGCGTGAATGCGACTCGTGCGGCCAGACCGAATATTAAAATTGAAACTTTAGTACCTGATTTTCGCGGCCGTATGGAAAAAGCACTGGATGCGCTAGCCACAGGTTTGCCGGATGTCTTCAATCACAATATTGAAACGGCACCACGCCTTTATAAGGCAGTACGTCCCGGTTCAGATTACGCGTGGTCTTTGAAATTACTGCAAGATTTTAAAACCCGCTTTCCTGGCATTCCAACTAAATCCGGCATGATGCTAGGTTTAGGCGAAACACCGGAAGAAGTGGATCAAGTGATGCAAGATTTGCGCACTCACGAAGTGGACATGCTGACCTTGGGCCAATATTTGCAACCTAGCAAACATCATGCACCCGTTGATCGTTACGCCACACCCAATGAATTCAAACTACATGCTAAACGCGCTTATGAATTAGGTTTTAAACACGTTGCGAGTGGGCCGATGGTGCGCTCGTCTTATCATGCTGACCGTCAAGCCGCCGGAGAAGAAATTTAATGTTTCATGAGTTAGCGCAGAGTATTGTTCAGTTTATTACTCATCATCCTCACTTAAGTTTATTCATTGTTTTCTTAGTAGCTTTCATCGAATCATTACCCATCCTCGGCACCCTATTTCCGGGCTCAGTCACCATGACAGCCATTGGCACTTTATTAGGGTCGGGCGTATTACCAACGGGTCTCACTTTTTTAGTCGCTATAGTGGGTGCTTTTATGGGTGATTTCCTGGGTTATAAAGTCGGTCTCCATTATGACGATCGACTCACTAAAATTTGGCCCTTCAAGAACCATCCAAAGTGGTTAGTATTAGGCGAAGAATTTTTCAAAAAACATGGTGGCAAAAGCCTCATTATTGGTCGTTTTATTGGACCCGTGCGCAGCACCATTCCGCTCATTGCGGGTGTTATGAAAGTCAGATTATCGGTCTTCCTGACCGCGGGCATTAGCTCTGCTATTTTGTGGTCTTTTTTATATATTTTGCCAGGCTTTTTGTTAGGTGCTCTGTCTGTTGAACTGCCGCCTGGCAAAGCTTCACAATTCTTATTAGTGGGTCTTGCCTCCATTATTGGCACTTGGTTTATCTTTTGGTCCTTGCAACATTTCTTGAAAGTTATTAATAAGTATAGCGATCAAATGATCAAAGCCGTGTGGGATGTGCTGAGCGAACACACAGCGAGCAAATTTTTAATCAATTGCATCAGCAGTAAAAGCCACCCCCTAGATCACACGCCCTTAGCACGCTTAATGTCGGCAAGCATTTTATTTTTATTATTTTCCGTCGTAGCCTTCAACGTCGCCTTTAATGGACCCCTCACCCATTGGAACGAAGCCTTGTTCAGTCTGTTACAAAGCTTCCACACACATGATTTAAGTCTATTTTTCGCGAGCATTACGCTACTAGGCGATAGCAAAGTATTGCTCAGCACCGCAGCAGTACTGGGCTTATATTTAATCGTAATCAAACGTTCACGCACAGGAATTTATTTTTTACTGATCGCTTCTATGAGTGCCGGCAGCATTTATGTACTCAAACACGTGTTTCATAATCCACGCCCCACGGGTTTAACAGTCGTTGACCCTAGTTTCTCCTTTCCTAGTGGCCATATGTTATTAAGCACTAGCATCTTAAGCTTTTTAGCTTTTAGCATTGCACATCAATACAAACGTATTTGGCATTGGGTTCCCTATACTTTCACCGCCATTATAATTTTATTGATTGGTCTCTCACGTTTATTCTTAGGCGCACACTGGTTAACGGATGTCGTAGGCAGTGGTTTGTTAAGCTTGTGTATGCTCTTAGTCGTGATTATTTTATATGCCCACTTTGAAGATCAAAACACTTACCTCGGGAAATGGTGGTCTACTATTAGTTTAATTGTCTTGCTGTCTTTCTGGAGTTTCTATGGCTATAAAGAAATTGAAACGACCGTTTACAATGCGCAACCGGTTTATCCTGAAGTACAACTACCGATACAAGAATGGTGGCAAGCACCTGAATATTATTCATCTGAATATTATCTAGATCGCTTTGGTCATCCGGTAGCGCCTTTTAATGTGCAATGGGAAGGCCCCATTGAAGAAATCAAAACGACTCTTTTGAATGCAGGTTGGGCGCCGATTGAACAGAAACATCGCTTTCATTTGCGCAATCTCATCCAGAGAGTATTTAACAAAAACCCCGAACACCACACTCCAATATTAACTCCGTTATATCGCAATACACGCCCCTCTTTAGCTATGTTTAAACGTATTCCAAATTCTGAAACCATTGTGGAATTTAGAATGTGGCAGGCCAATGTGGCTTTTTCTAATTCTGATGGAATCTTATGGCTGGGTGTTGTTGATTATCATGTGCCCTCACGCCACTTACTTGACAGCCCCTATAAAAACTTTTTCATTTATCACGAAGACCAAGATGCCCTAAATGAGTTATTGCCGGCCGTTAAAACTTGGCAATCTCGTGTGATTCAGGTGCAACCTACCCAACACAATAAACCGCTAGACCATCTCAACTGGCAAGGCAGTGTTTTGCTCGTTAAAGCGAAGCCTGTTACCCAGAATTAGGCTCGTTTACTGTGCTTTCGGTGATTAGGCTACCGCTCAGTCTAGTGAAATTTTTCAAATTTAAGATTTTGTTAATCTAAACTTTATAAACTCACTCATAATCTGTAATCAATTATGAGTTTGATATGCCACACCTTCTTTCTTATCTGCCCGAACTACCTGCCCACCTGGAAGATGAACCTAGCTTAGTAGAATTAAATTCGCTACTAACCGCGACATCCGCTGCGGAACTCGATGCTGCCGTATTTCGTTCGGCAGCACCCCACCCCATTGATCCGATGATTCCTCCACCGGCTGCTCTTACGCTCGAATTTCAAAGCTCTGCACTAAGACCTATTCCACAAATGATAGCAATCGAAGGCGCTGTAATAGAGACAGAAGGAAGTTCAGCTGTGAGCTATTTATTAGCCGATGATAATACCCGACTGCTAAGCGCGTTTTATGAGGTAGAGACAGATGAAGTAGTGGATGACGATGGTAAAGTTTTTTATGTCATTGACATAGCCACAATCGATAGCTCAATAGCTTATGCTATCCTGGTATTTTTCGGCATGCATGATGTGAATTATTCCCCCACTGAACCAAGCGATTTGAGACTGATTGTCAATTTAATTAAAGCCACTAATTTCCCTATGCCATTTAGCCCAGAATTTGTAGATGCCTTGATCAGCTTTGGTTTAGCCAGTGTCGATACAGCTACAGAACAGGCCGTTATCTGCGCAGACCCGCAAATTTATAAGGATTGTTACACTTATATTCGTCAGCAATTTGAACGCAATTTTGAGAGATGTAAATCTTTAGAAGAATATGCCGAACTCGAAGCCCAAGAGCCACTTCAAGACGCCTACACACAGGTCAGCGAAGCCATCAATAAACTTGAAGTACACGCGCTTCATTACCTAAATTTACTAAAATCACTGGTCAGTGAACAAGCATGCTCTCACGCCGCTGAAAGGGAACTAATACGTGCAGAAGAGGAAGCTGAAAACACCGAGAGAGCTGCTGAAACACCCGTACTAGAGAACACAGAAATTACTGTTGGAGATAATGATAATACTAGTGAATCAGTTGCAAGTCTGCCATCGACACAGTTAAGTTGTGCTGCAGCAACAGCAACAGCACCTGCACCTGCACCTGCACCTGCACCTGCACCTGCACCTGCACCTGCACCTGCACCTGCACCTGCACCTGCACCTGCACCTGCACTTGCACCTGCACCTGCAATCGACACCAGAATTTTAAGCTCGACTGGTTTGTTCAGTGCAAGCGCTGAAACAAACAGCGCCAAAAAAGCGCAAATCGAACTATTTGCCGAGAGAATCATCTACGATAAAAATCACCATACTATAACTCTTGCCGGTGTGAATCAGTCCGCTAGCTTAAGTCCTGATTCAACTAACCTCACTACTTGTTTTACGCTCATAGATTTTGATTCGACAGGTGAGCTAAGGCAGTTTCAACAACTATTCAATATGTTCAATTCTATGCTAAAGCTTACGCAAAATAGGGTCAGCATAATTCCAGCAGATTTAGCCACTATTGTCGCCACATGCCCCTTAAAGCTTAGCCCCACAGATGGCAAAGCGAATTACACTATTTCCCTCTATCTAAACCAAAAAGCCACCAGTAAGAAAAATGGCAGTGTGATTACTGTCCCAATTCCCTACACTTCATTTTATGATTTTCTGCGTGAAAAATTACGCAACTACTACGGGAAATGTTTCGAAGATTGTAGTCGACATTCTCCGAAAAACTTAGCCCTGCTGACGCAATATTACAACAATGCACTCGCAAAAATTGACAGTTACGCAGAAGCTGCCACTCAGTATGTGACATTGTTTAAAAGCTTAGGCAGATGCTCTCGGTTTAGTGCTGAAAGAAAACACCTTCTAGCGGATGAGGGTCCTGACCCCGCTTCTGAAGCTAGAGCTGGATATACCCATCGCAGCTCAAGATACGAGTTGTAAGCCTCAGCTTCACCTCGCATCTCGAGACCGCTAACCCATAAAAATTTTGCAATTACTGTATTGCATTAAATTTTTTTTTGCTACAGTCGGGCTCCTTTGAGCTAATTGGAGATTACTATGTCACGTCTTGCTGAGTCTACCTCGCGTTCGATTCCTTCAGTGGCCGATAGCAGTGCTTTAGAAAAGCGCTTACAGTTGATGGCAAGTTTACTCAATGACGATTTGCGTTTGGGTAAAACAGACGCCTTTGTGTATCGCGCACATTATTTGCTTGAGCACGGACGCCACCGCTTGTTAGGCAACCCGCTGTTGATCGCCTTTAATGCGATACAAGCCATAGCCTCGGCCGCTGTACCCGGCATTTTAGTCACACACTTCAGTACGCAAGCACCTCATCTTCAATTATGGCTATTACGTGTCATTCACCTCTATCTCGAATTGAGCTTAACCAATTATCAAATAAGATCCGTCACTCACGATAAAAAAACGATTCAAGCTATGCGCGAAGCCATGCAAAAAGCCGTGAGTATCGCACCCAAAACCAATGCCGCTTTATCCTTTGAATATGATTGTATTTTGGCCTGTTTAAATAACTTAGTGACGAACGACCCTATTTTTGTCGAAGCCGGTTTAAGCCTAGTTGCCTTCGTCGCCGGTGACAGTTCACGCCTTATAAGCACTCTCTCCAGCTTGAAAGACAGCTTACCCAAAAACTGGTATGCCGAAGTACGTTACCTACGCCAAATGGGTGATTTATTGGCTAAAGAAGCGGCACGCCTCACTGCCGCTGAAAGCGCTCCTGAAACTGTAACAGGCGCTGCTGGTGGTGCCGGAGCCAGTGCCAGTGCCGCCCTCACCGGCGCTGGCGTGGGCCCGGATCTCTCTGAAAAAAGCTCTCTGTTAGAGCACATTACTCACTTACAAGCCTATGCACGAACGCGTATTGAACTAACCCATTCCTGGCCTTCTTTTACCTTGGGCACCTGGCTTAAGCCTGTCAAAGTGGTCCATATCTCTGAAACCCGCATCGCCCAAGCTATGGTCATGGCGTTAAGCTTTATCGCAAAAAACGCTGCTGATCAGGATATTTTAAACTTAGTTCTTGACTCGGATAAAACGCGGCTACTCCCTCTTGCCTTGTTTACGGAATTCAATTTATTTGGTGGTATCCGTGCTCCGGTGCGTTATTTCGCGGCACAAAGCTTTGCTGAATTGCGTCATCATCCCGTACGATCGGTCGCCGAATGGGCCCTAACACAAATTGCGCATATGAATGGGCGTAAATCTAAAGCTGAAAAAGCCGAGGTATTGGACGTCGCCAATGATTCGACGAATAGCCGCTTATGGCTCGATTGGAAACACGCAAAATACCAAGAGGCCGCTTTAGATAGAATAGCCATCTTAGAAGCGGGAGTCGCCAGCACCACTGTCGCGGTAGAAGAACATGGCGCCGCTCTTAAAGCCTCCGTTGATGAATTGTGCACGACTACGACGGCCGCCGCCGCGACGGGTAATACTCTTTTAAAAACACGCGACATGATAAGTTTATTTAGCCCCGGCACTCGAGCCCGCGCAGAAGATGCGCGTCACAGCTTTTCCCTACTAGCCGCTGCTGGAGCGACGGATGCGGAGGCAGAAGTGGAAACAGGAGCTATCTTCGCGCCTGCACCTGCCGGTGCCGGTCGTGCTGAAAGCCCTTTGGGTCCAACACTCGCCGCGCTTTTACGCCATCTCACCCAAGCCGAAGCTTTAGCCTTAAGTGCGGAAGTACAAGTACCCGATTACTATTTAAGCTCTAGTCGTGATGAGGCTTTAAAGGCTTTATTAGCCCCCTCCACTGAAATTAAATATGTGGTGATTAATGGTATGGCCGGCAGTGGTAAAACTACTTTGGCGCATCATTATCTGCAGGAATATCGATGTGCTCATTCGGGTGCTTTAACGGATATCATCGTGGCGGAAGATGAAGCGCAATTGGCACTAGGCTTTAAGCAATTAGTCGCTCGAATTCTGGGCGAGAGTGTGTTGAATGCAGAACTCGCGACACTCAGCCCTGAGGCCCAACGGGACTTTATTCATCGCCACGTGCGCAGTGAACTCAGCCGCCGTAAACCCTGGGTCTTAGTTTTAGACAATATGGATGTGGATGCGGCAGCCCTAGTTGAAAGCGTGCGGACGCTGTTGAATATGGCCGGAGCCGGTCAGGTGTTAATAACCACTCAAGACACGCGACTTAATTTAAGCGGTCTCAACTATCTCAACTTAGATGGAGGCTTAAGCGAAAGCGAAGCTGTCGCCTTGATGAAAAAAATCTTAAGACCTTTGCGCCTGCCACAACTTTTAGGTACGGAGGAAGATCTGAAAAAGCTTGTCAACGAACTCGGTTTAACGCCTTTAGCCTTAGTACAAGCCGGCAGCTATTTGTTAGAATACAACCAAGGCCGCGTGGATTTAGGAATAGGGGTGATGACGTACCCAGCTTATGCCAAACTACTCAACTCAACAGCCGCTGAAGAGGCTCACCAAGCGCTCTTAAGTCCGTCATGCCGGGTAGTACCCCGTACCAGCGATGGGCGTTTTAAATCACAACGCGCCGCACTGGCGTTGTCGCTTGATAAAGCTTTAGGCCTGAGCAAAGAAACCATCAATCTCCCTTTGTGGCGTTTACTCAACTTATGCAGCCAACTGCCAGCGGATCACATCCCGCAATCCTTGCTCATGAGTTTTGCGCGTAAGATTGGCTTAAGCGAAGAAAGCTTTGTCGCCTGTGTGCAACAAGCGCGGCGTTATGCACTACTGCAACTCGAAGCGATGGCAGATCCCGAGCAGAAAACCAGTGCACGCTTTCGGATACACCGCGGGGTGCAGCAAAGTGTAGTGAGCTATCAGCAGGACTTGCTCAGTCGTTTAGCCGCTAGGGCGAGGACCGAAGTCCCTGCAACAGCAGGAGCAGGAGCGGGCCCTAGTGCAAGCGAGCCCGAGGCAACGGCAGCCGTTGACCCACTCCTGAGCATCGCTGAACAAGAGCTGCGCTTGTCATTAAGCGCATTAGGTGAGCTACTGGTGCAACTAGGCTCAGATGCACACTACAGCGAGTTAAAAACACTCGTGTCTCACGCTCAGTCGTATCTAGATCAAGTAAAACCCAGCATCAGTCCTGCTGCCAGAACCCTGGAGCTTATTTGGACTGAGGCTTACTTGCAACTAGCCAATGCCTATGGTGCCTTAGGCGATGCCGCCCGACAACGCGAGATTCTGGAAACCCGGGTCTTGCCAAAGGTCCTCGAACACTATGGCGTTGATAATATTAATGTCGCCCGTGCGCACTTTAATTTAGCCAATGCCTATGGTGGCTTAGGCGATGCTGCCCGACAACGCGAGATTCTGGAAACCCGGGTCTTGCCAAAATACCTCGAATACTATGGCGCTGATCATATTAATGTCGCCATTGCGCACCTTGATTTAGCCCATGC
>JBDNGR010000099.1:0-3460 GCA_041689165.1 Coxiellaceae bacterium | reverse complement strand
GGATTATCTCTAACAACCAGCCACATGACGACCAACAAAACAATACCTACAATGCCGGCGTAAAACCAAGCTTGTTTCCAACCGACATGACTGACTATATTCGATAATAAATCATCGGCAACAATGCCACCAACCATGCCCAGCGCTGTTGTAATTCCTGAAACTAGGGCTAAACGATTTGAAGGCAGCCAATGAACTGCTAATTTTAAAACTCCAACAAAAGCAAATGCCGAACCAAAACCCATTAAAAAACGGGCAATCGCAGCGGCATAAACATTTAAAACAGTAGCAATTAAAAACGAACCAATTAAGCAAAATAATATCGCGCCCGTCAACAACCTTCTCGGACCATATCGATCCATTAACACGCCGACCGGTAGCTGCATTGGGGTATAAATGTAATAGTAAGCGGCAGCAACAATACCAAACATTTTGGCATCGATACCATAGGTACCCATCATTTGCGGCACCATCACGCTGGGAGCAGCGCGCAAGAAAAACTCATAACAGTAAAATACAGCCCCTAGACAGCGAACAACCCAGGGTAAACTCATAATCCTAAAGTTAGACGAACGCTTAGAATCATACTGTTTCATTGATTTCCTCACATAGTAATAAGACCAAAAGTCGGAATTCGATCAATTTTAATAAAACATTTGGCTATCGTCAATCAATAACTGCTTCGGACTTCTAATCCCCCTGCACCCTAATCCGTCCAGCAGAATTAAGGATAATCCTTTGATTATTGCCATCCTGATCACTCAACGTCAACGTACCATTTTGCCCCTGCATAAATCCGGGTGAGAATTGAATGAAACCTCCCGATAAAAACCCATTCCAATTAATATTAAAAACCTGTTCCTCATAACGCTGCAAAGCAATCAGAGAAGCTCCCTCCTCTTTTATTCCTTTAGCCTGCTTATCAATAAAAACAATATATCCTTTATTCCACTGCTGATCGCAGGTCTTAGCATCACTGCTGCCACATACTGCCACCATAACCTGTTGATTTGCAGCAACGCTTTTTGCTAGCTCTAAATGTTCTTTTAGTTTTTTAGTTGCTTGATGAAGATCGTGCGTAGAATTTTTTTTAAAAAATGGAATCGTGATACTGGAGAGTACAATTAAAATAATAAGAACGATTACGCCTTCTAATAAAGTAAAACCTTTAGCTTGCATATAAAGAATATCATTTTTCATTACTTATTTCGCATATGCGGAAACAAAATCACATCTCGGATCGATGGAGAATCCGTTAAAAACATCACGAGTCTATCGATACCGATACCGAGACCCGCCGTCGGTGGCATGCCATACTCTAAAGCCATGATATAGTCTTCGTCATAGGGCATCGCTTCATCATCGCCAGCTACTTTATTTTTCATTTGCTCTTTAAAACGTTGTGCTTGATCTTCGGGGTCATTCAACTCTGAAAAAGCATTCGCTAATTCACGGCCACACAAGAAAAACTCAAAGCGATCAGCGATAAAGGGATTGATATCATTACGTCTTGATAAAGGCGAGACTTCAATCGGATATTCGGTAATAAACGTCGGTTCAAATAATTTATGCTCGACGGTTTCTTCAAAAATTTGGATTTGCACCTTACCCAAGCCAGTCGCATTATCCACTTTAATTTTAAGTGATTCCGCAATTTTTCTCGCTTTAGCTAGATCATTTAAATCATCCATCGTGATATTGTAATTATAAGCGATAATCGATTCTAACACTGTCATCACTTTAAACGGCTTAGACAAATCATAAGCCGTATCACCATAAACGACGTGGGTAGTTCCTAAGACTTTTTGTGCTGTTTCACGGATAATTCTTTCTGTCAATATCAACACATCTTTATAATCAGCATAGGCTTGATACAACTCTAACATGGTAAACTCAGGATTGTGTCGCGCCGATACACCTTCATTTCTAAAGTTACGGTTAATTTCGAATACCTTTTCAAAGCCACCAACGATCAATCGTTTCAGATAAAGCTCGGGGGCAACGCGTAAAAAGAGCTGCATATCGAGCGCATTATGGTGTGTCACAAATGGCTTAGCCGCCGCTCCACCCGCTAAAGGTTGCATCATCGGCGTTTCAACTTCCATGAAGCCGTCTTTAGCTAACATCTCTCGAATAACCGCTAAAATTTTTGAGCGCATTTCAAAAGTTTTTCGCGTTTTTTCCGTGACAATCAAATCGACATAGCGCTGACGGTATTTCATTTCTTGGTCATTTAAGCCATGAAACTTTTCCGGCAATGGTCGTAAGGATTTACTGAGCAATTCTATTTTATCAACATGAACCGAGAGTTCATTGGTTTTTGTTTTAAATAAAACACCTTCTGCGCCCACAATATCGCCCATGTCCCATTTCTTAAATTCTTCGTAGATACCTTCTGGCAATTCATCTGACTTCACATAAAATTGAATCCGACCCGACATATCTTGAATAGTCACAAAGCTAGCTTTGCCCATGATGCGCCTCAGCATGATGCGACCTGCTACTTTGACACGAACAGCTTTTTGCTGCAGCTCTTCCGTACTGGCATGACCATAATCGGCATGACATTCATTGGCAAGATTTTCTCGCCTAAATTGATTAGGATACGCTTTATGTTGACTACGCCATTCGTTTAATTTTTCACGGCGCGTTGCCATTACAAAATTTTCATTATGTTCATCTTGATTTTCGATATTTATATTATTACTCATTACACACCCATTTTTAAGCTTGCTTCAATAAAACCATCTAAATCGCCGTCTAATACCGCTTGGGTATTACCAACTTCATAACCCGTTCGTAAATCTTTAATCCGCGATTGATCCAAGACGTATGATCTAATTTGACAGCCCCAACCAATTTCCGTTTTTGTTTCTTCTAATGCTTGTTTCTCCGCATTACGCTTTTGTATTTCTAATTCATATAATTTGGAACGCAATTGCTTCATGCAATCCGCGCGGTTTTTATGTTGCGATCTATCGCTTTGTGATTGAACGATAACACCTGTAGGGACGTGGGAAATTCTCACCGCGGAATCAGTTCGATTAACATGCTGACCACCGGCACCACTAGCACGGTAAGTATCTGTTTTTAAATCTGCTGGGTTAATGATGATTTCAATCGAGTCATCAATCTCAGGCGATGCAAACACCGATGCAAACGATGTATGACGGCGATTGCCGGAATCAAATGGCGATTTGCGAACCAAGCGATGAACACCTGTCTCGGTTCGGAGCCAACCAAAGGCATAATCACCAATCACTCTAAATGTCGCGCTTTTTATTCCAGCAACTTCTCCCGGGGACACTTCCATCATTTCAACTTGAAAACCACGACGTTCCGCCCAGCGCAAATACATCCGCAACAACATCTCTGCCCAATCCTGCCCTTCTGTGCCACCTGAGCCAGAATTAATATCAACATAAGCATTTTGAGAATCCATTTCACCGGAAAACATTCG
>JBDNGR010000098.1:0-4105 GCA_041689165.1 Coxiellaceae bacterium | reverse complement strand
TAACTCAGCTGGCACACTAATATTAAGGGCGCTAGAATCCCCATGAAATCCCAAGTCATATTTCAGAAGGTCATCAGTCGTAAAATTATAACAACTTGCAATTCTTGTTAGCCAAGATAATAAAGATTCTTCGTCAAGTGGGTGCGGATGCACCGGCCAACGGGATCGCTTCATTATAATTCACGCTCGAAAGCACGTCTCCTTTCGGTCGGTCCTTCATAATCAGCTAAACTGAGCGTACGCGATGTAATTGATTCTTCCCCTGTTTCTATGGCAGAAATGGCTGCACATATTAGTAATTGTGCAAGTTCACCAATGGTTCCTTCTGTTCTGGCAACTAAATAACGCGCCATATCTGAAGTGGCAATAAATGAAGGTCGGCGCAGGGGTAATATGGCTACAAAGCTCGCTAATAGTGACTCAAACTCTTTACCTTCTGTCCATGTAGGCAAGACCATTGGTTCAAAGCGATTCTCTAATTGATCATCTGTACGGATGGCCAAATAGGCTTCTTTTGTACCGATCCCCACCAAAGGAATACGTAATTCATTGCCTAAAAATCGTAACAGATTAAGAAATTCACGCTGACTACTGCCTGCACCAGCCATAATATTATGAAGCTCATCAATGACTAACATTTGTACTTTAGCGGTACGTAGTAATCTTAATGCTTGTTGCTCTAATTCTGCCAATTGCTGCCCTGGGCGAATTGGTGCACCAATTGCTACAAGTAATGCTGAGTAAAACCGTTTTATTGATGGCTCAGAAGGCATTTGTACGCTAACAACGGGGATTTTTTCTGAGTCACGCTCAGCAATAGGAGGATGGGTACGTCGAAACTTTTCAATAATCATTGACTTGCCATTATTAGTGGGGCCAACAATTAAGAGGTTTGGCATGCGTTGCTTCGATGGCCAATCAAGTAAAGCCTCCAATTTGTCTATGGCTGCAATTGCCTTTGGATATCCAATCCAGCGATCGGCACGAATTCTTTGGATACGTTCAATTGAAGGTAACATAGCGATTTTCTGCATCGAGGGGATTAAATGAGATAAATCAAGAAAAGCGTCTTCACTCATGGGTTACCACTCCTCAAGTTGATCAAAAGGACGAGCCACCTCTGTTGTTATTATGTCTGTAGGAGGCTCTATTTTAACGTCTGATTTTTCTTGCATAATAGGTAGTTGTGCTGTCTGGCTAAGACGCTGTTGTTCGCGTCTGGTTTTACGTGTAGTGGATTGAGCTGTTTTAGTAATTTCACGCATTTGTGAAATCATGGCAAACAACATGGTCTCATCAACTTGAGATCTACCCTTGGCACGTAATTTATCCATTGCCTGTCGGTGTTCCCATAGAGTCAATCCTGGGCGAGAAATAATCCGGTAAGGAATTTCAATATATTGCTTACCCTCTGGGTTCAATACCCAAATACGGCTTAAATCAAGTGGGTTACGTCGAATAATAAATTTTTGTAACTGATTACGGTTTGAAATCCATGGTTTTAACGCATCGGAATAATACCTAATGTGGTCAATTATAAATCCAGTCCGATTGATTTGTCGACGTAATACCGGTAAAAAATCAACAAGAAACGCACGAGGGTTAGTAACTGTAGACAGGTTATAAGATTGCGAAATACCCTCCGACCAACGAGATGCTGGCGTTTGATTCAAGGTATGGTGGATGCTTCCATGATAATGACTGATAGCTAATGCCAACCAGCGTTCTAATTCATTTAGCGTCAGGGCGGCTTTTTTTTCAGAATTATAATCACCTTTTTGAGATGGATTAGAAAATGTTGTACCAGGTAGCTCATGTATTTTCTGCATAAGTGTTCCGATCACACGCTCAATAATTCCACCATAATGAGTCTTACCTGGCGGTCTATAATCTAGCGAAATACCATGCTGCTCACATCCTCGGCGCAGTGCTTCGCTTTTGAAATCCGCTCCATTATCAACGTAAATTAATTGCGGTTTACCCGTCATAGGCCAGTCGACGTTGACATCCAATCGTTCTAACCAAGGCCGTTTATCACATACAGCGTGTGCAAGACATAAACCAACCGACACTGCTGATGGCGCCTCCAATGTAATTAATACACCAATCAAACAGCGACTATAAACATCAATAGCAACTGTAATATAAGGCCTACCAATTGGCTGGCGGTTGATTTCATCCACTATGATTAGATCAATAACCGTGTGATCCATTTGAACCTGTTCAAGGAGGGCAACAATTTTAGGAGGCACACCACCAGCTGACTCTAACGTTCGTGCTGCATCTGCCCCCTTACGTTTACGAGTTACGATATAAGGGTCAAGCCATTGTATTCTAAGACGAACAGTATTGAGCGCAGGGGCTGGTAGGTTAAGTTTACGACATCTCTGTGTAACTTCATTCCAAATAACGGTTTCGGATAATTTTTGTTTGTTGAGATAATGTGATCGCAATACTTCTCGAATAATTTGCTCTATGGCTTCAGGCAAGCGACTTTTACCTTTCCCACCACCATGGGATTTATTTAAAAGCATATCAGTCACTAATCCTTGGCCGTGACGATAACGTTTTATTAACGTGTAGATCTGTCTTCGTGAAAGACTCAGTTTTTCTGCGGCATTATCAGCAAGATCCCAAGTTACAATCTTTAATTGTGCCAATGGTGCAATAATTCCCATACGCAAGCGAGCACAGTCCCACTCAATATCTGAAGCTGAAAGTAATCCCTGTTCAATTAAAGTATTATCGCTTGAATCCATCGTCCTGATCACTTAGTGAAGTCCACTTCTGAGTATAAATACAAACAGTGAAGATGACTACTGAAATTTAGACAGTCAGAAGTCGAGTGCACAAGTCAGGTCTCATCTGCCCTGGCAGTGAAGAGCACTTCTGAAAATGACAGAACTTCAGTAAATTTTTTGTGCACATCATAAACGTCTCGGTAAGTTAAACCAGCATTGATAGCACCCAGTCCTAACAGGCTTCGAAAGGATACGCCACGGAAAAAACGACGATTAAATCTGAACATGAATTCATTCAAATAAGTCTGAAGATGTTGCTTCCCAACACCATGAAATGTGCCATCAATCCATGTTTTTAGATTTGCGGTGACCTTACTGATCATCGGTAAATAGCTGTCCATTTTTTCACGGTCGCCACGCATTGGAGTTGGCCGATGATCGTAGCCCAAAGCACGCAGGCTTGCGAATTCCTTGCCATCATCACTAACAATTACTGCACCAGGTGCAATACAATCTTTCACAAAATCATTGACTGCGGCAGCGGTCTTGTTTGGCAAAACATGCAGCCTTGCACGTCCTGCGAGTGTTCGTTCAATGAGCTTGTTCGTTTTTGGATTGCAATATTCTCGACGTCGAATTTCTACTGCAATTACTACTGGAGTCTGATCTGTTTTACCCTGTATACCGCTCTTATGCTTGCCACCAACAAATACGACATCTAACTCTATCGGCCATTCAGCCCCAATTTTATCGCGATCAGGGCGAACCATGGTGGCTCTAAGTTTGTGCAATATCTGGAAGGCAGTTTCATAGCGTGAAATGCCCAATCTCTTCTGGAGCTCCAGCGCCGAAACACCAGGAGTTTGTGCCGCAATCAGATAAGCAGCCCAGAACCAGATATGAATACTGGTTTTACTCCGATGCATCACCGTGCCCGCAGTTACCGAAAAATCTTGATGGCAGAATCGGCACTTGAGTACTTTTGGTCGAGCAACAAATCTAAATGGCTCACCGATTGCCAAGCATTTTTCACAAAAAAATCCACTCGGCCAACGTAGGTTTTCCAGATAAAGAAGGCATGCCGTCTCATCAGGAAACATGCGTTGAAAATCTAGATGCGTTACAGGGCATTCAGGTGGTGAATTTTTCGGTTGAATATTCTGTTGGTTTTCAGTTGCCATACGTTAAAGCCTCCCTTGATATATGGTAGCTTAATGCGCATTAAGTGACAACCGGATAGGCAGGCAAAATAGTCTCTTATTTATTCATCCGATTAGCCAAATACATTTTGGTCTCCAAAACATATGCATCGTTTGCCGCTATTCGTTCTTTGCTACGGACGCGCATTTCTGGTGTGCGACAAG
>JBDNGR010000097.1:0-1519 GCA_041689165.1 Coxiellaceae bacterium | reverse complement strand
TTTTCTGCGAACTCAACATAACCATAACGTGATCGAATTTCAACTGTATGGCGCCAACGCTGTTTGCTTTCTTGGTAAATTAATATGCAATTTTGAGGGTCATCAATTTTGATCTGAGAAGCAATGCGCTCAATCACCACAGGGAGTGTAATAAACTGAGTGACAAGTATGTTTTGCTGTGATAATCTATTGTTAAATTCATTCTACATTGCAGCCATAAAATGAGCCAATCCTATCGTGTAATTTTTCAAACCTACGAAGACTCAAGCCCTGATACTGTTATCAAAGAGGCTTTAATAATTGATTCAAAAATAACATTACCGACTAATTGTTTAGATTTCACAATGGGGATAAAGACCCAACTTTCCATGGTGCATCAAATTCAGAGTAATGTTTTAAATGAAAAACTAGCGTTGCTTGCTGAAAATCAGGAGCGTCATTGCCCGGATTCTAATTGTACAGGTAAACTTGTGAAATGTGGCAAACAAAAATCACCGTTCCATGATGTTTTTACCGATCATATGGTGGTAATGCAGCGTTTTAAATGCAATTTTTGTGGGCATGAGACGCCCTCAACAGCAAAAATGATTATGGGGACAATTCAATCAGGAGAGTTACAAAAGATCCAAGCCGAACTAGGTGCAACTCATACGTATCGTGAGGCAGAAGAGCTATTCTCCTTGTTTTCTGGAGCAAAACGTACCATTAATAATCATGATCGAATAAAGCAAGTCACTGAGTCTGTTGGCTCCTCTATTGTAGAAATATCAAAGCATGAAAAAGAGATTGCAACTATCAATGAGGCTAGCGAACTTATCTTAAATGTTGATGGCGGTCATATTAAGACTACAGATCCGGATGCCCGTAGTATGGAGGCTTTAGCCTCCGTTATTTATCAACCAGAAGCAATCCAGTCAAATAGTAAGGATACTCGCAACCATTTGACAAGCAAAAATTGCGCGGCCTCCATTCTCGATGATAATCAGGAGCAATTTATTTCATCGACTATAATAGCTGCATTGAAGCAAGGGCTTGGGCCTAAAACACATGTTACAGCGCTGTGTGATGGGGCTCAAAACTGCTGGAACGTTGTGGAGGCAATCAGACCCCTGTCTGGTTCGATGACCTGTATTTTAGACTGGTTTCATATTTCCATGAAAATGAAGAACATATCCCTTCCTGAACAATTAAAAACCAAGTTTTTGCGAATCAAATGGCATTTGTGGCGCGGGAATGCTGACAGCGCCCTACTAAGACTTTCCCAGCTAGCAAAGGAAGCAAGCACTGATACCCTCCGTGATAAAATTAATAAATTTTCAACCTACATCAGGAACAACCGAGATCGTCTTGTAAATTACCGAGACCGTAAAAAACAAGGATTGGTTTTTACCAGCCACTTAGCGGAATCAACAGTGGAAAGTCTCATTAATCGGCGCTGTAAAGGACAACAACATATGCGTTGGTCTAGAGATGGACTTAACCCATTATTACAAATAAGAGCCGCTCTAAATAGCAAAGG
>JBDNGR010000096.1:0-8333 GCA_041689165.1 Coxiellaceae bacterium | reverse complement strand
TTTATGTGAGAATAATTTACTCGCTACGCAACAAGCGATCACAAAAATCAAACTTCTTTATCCAGAGTTAGCATTGATCGATCAAGAACAAGTAATGGCGGCCATCTCCGATCATTCCCGCTACACTATTTTCGATTTCACTAACTATGTCTTACAAGGTGATGCAGCAAGACTATTGCATGTGTTAGATGTGTTGCGACAACAAGGTACCGAACCTAGTTTACTACTGTGGTCTTTAGCTAAAGAAGTGCGTAACTTATTTGAAATGCTGGAACTCAGTCAGCGTGGCGAAAATATTCAAAAACTAATTGATCGTGAAATCTTTAGCAAACGACCCTATGTGCAAGCCGCTATTCGACGCGTTAAGCGGCACTTGCTTCAAGAACTGCTTACCCAGTTAACGACACTTGATCAAAGCATTAAAGGTGCAAACCAGGCTGACATTTGGCTTAGTTTAAGTCGCTTCAGCTTAAGCCTCGCAGGCTCACCCACATGATTGGACTTCTTGGCGGCACTTTTGATCCTGTCCATATAGGGCACATCGGGATAGCAGAAAACGTATCCAACGAATTTTCACCGCGTGAGCTTCGCTTAATGCCAAATCTCGTGCCGGTACATCGCGACTCACCCCAAGCAACTACTGCAGACCGTTTAAAAATGTTGCAATTAGCTATTGCAAATCACCCCTTATTAAAAATTGATCCGTGCGAAATAAATCGTCAAGAAGTTTCTTGTTCAGTTGATAGCTTGGGTTTATTGCGAGCTGAGATAGGTAGAGAAGAAAGCATCGCCTTCATCCTAGGCATGGATGCTTTTAACCAATTCATGACATGGAAAAACTATGCTGAAATCTTAAAGCTCTGTCATTTAATTGTGTTAAATCGCCCTGGTAGCCATTTGAGCCATGATCCGGAATTGCACTCTTTGCTGAAAACGCACCAAGTCTTAGATCCGCAACAACTTAAGACCAAAGCCGCGGGCTACATCTATTTACACGAAATCGAAATCATTGATATCTCAGCTAGCGCTATTCGCAACCATCAGCTTAGCACTGGCATTTCAGCGGTAGATGAGTATATTAAATCGCATCAACTTTACACCAACCAAGGAACTACATGAACGATATTGAACTTAATGCCCTCGTTAAAAACACTCTCGAGGATGCCAAAGCCTTAGACATCACAGAGATCGACGTCAGAGGCATGACGGATGTCTGCAATACTTTATTTATCTGCACGGCGTCCTCCGGGCGGCATGGCCGTTCTGTTGAACGCAAATTATTGGATATGGCCAAGCTCAGCCATATTAAGAGCTTAGGCGCCGATAAAGATGGCGATGAAGCTTGGATCTTAATCGACTTAGGTCGTACTGTGATCCACATCATGCAAACAGAATCACGCCGCTTTTATAATCTAGAACAGCTTTGGGATCTCACCACTCATTCTCGAGAGCAGCATGCTGATTAAGCTAATCGCAGTCGGCACTAAAATGCCGAACTGGGTTAGTCAAGGCTACCAAGAGTATGCCGAACGAATGCCACACGAATCTCGTCTTAAATTAATTGAAATCGAAGCGGCCAAGCGTACTAAGAATGCGGATCTAGAAAAGATCATGGATTTAGAATCCACCCAACTTCTCAAAGCTACTGAAAAAAATGAATTGGTGATCGCTCTCGATCGCCAAGGCAAAGCAGTGAACACTTTGGATCTAGCAGAGCACATTCGCCAATGCCAACAACTCGGACAAAACCTCTGTCTATTAATCGGCGGGCCTGAGGGCATGAGCGAGGCGATCTTAAAACAATGTCACCAGCGCTGGTCTTTATCGGCTCTAACTCTTCCCCACCCTCTCGTACGCGTTATCGTGGCTGAGCAGCTTTACCGGGCTGTGAGCATTCTCCAGAATCACCCCTATCATCGCTGATTTATTAAATCACACAGCTAGGCTGGGCTGAGCCGCTATCCCGCACACCGATGTCATGCCAACGTGGATGCCGGTACCGAGCACCCCTCATTGTCTTCCCGGCATGGATGCCGGGATCCAGTTGCCAAGAATGGTATATTTGAGTTAAGCACAATCTTCATTCCACACAAACAACTCGCTTTTCAAGCGAGAGCAACGACGCTACACATCAAGTATCTCTAATCTGATTCCCGCTCATTCGACTAGGATGACACCGTGGAAGAAAAAACCAGCTGCTTTGTTTTCAGACCTCCTGCATTTACGAGGAATGACAACACTTGTATGTATGAGTAGCACACACCCACAGACTCGCAAGCTTCGCCCTTGCCATGTAAATTCATTGTAGGCAAACTTGTCTAAGCCACTCGCACCCTATATTCTCTCGGCATGCAAAAGATTCTTAAAATCAAGAACCATATCCAAGAAACTCAGTTATTTAGTCGCCGCAGTTTAATCAGTTTTATTATTGCCGCCATATTAAGCTTCATTTTGATCACACGCCTGGCTTACCTACAAATAGTCCAACACCAACTCTATTCAACTTTATCGACTAAGAATTTCTTAGGCGTAATACCCTTAGAAGGTAATCGGGGTTTAATTTTCGATCGAAATGGGGTCCTGCTCGCGCAAAACAAACCCTCCTATAATCTCGCTATTATCCCAGATCGAATGGCTCATCTTGATTCAACCATTGAGGAGCTAAAAGCATTTATTCAAATCGAGGCCTCGGATATTAAAAGCTTTAAACGCACCCTGAATCGCTATCATCCGTTCGAGCCTGTGCCATTACGTTTTAAATTAACTGAAGAAGAGGTAGCACGCTTCTACGTCAATCAGTATCGCTTTCCCGGCGTCTTAATTAATGTAGAAATGATTCGCCATTATCCTTTCAAGGAGAGCATGACTTCAGCCGTAGGCTATGTAGGACGGATTAACACTGAAGAATTAGCTAAACTCGATCCAGCCAATTATCGTGGCTCAAACTACATCGGCAAAACCGGTATTGAAAAATATTATGAAAACCAATTACACGGCAAAATAGGCTTTGAAGAAGTCGAAACCGATGCGAATGGTAAAGTCATCCGCAGTTTAAAGAAAATTCCACCGGTACCCGGCAAAAATCTTTACCTAACAATTGATAGCAAACTGCAGCGTGTAGCTCAAGAAGCACTAGGGGCTGAAAGTGGCGCCATTGTCGCGATTGAACCTAGCACCGGTAATGTCCTAGCTTTAGTAACCAACCCAAGCTATGACCCCAATCTCTTTGTCGCCGGTATTAGTCAAAAAGATTATTCAACTTTGCTAAATTCACCCGAGAGACCTTTGTACAACCGCGCCATACGCGGCCAATTTGCACCAGGCTCAACCATTAAACCTTTTTATGCGCTCGCTATTCTGGATCTTAAAGTGGCTGATGTGGACTATCGTATCTATGATCCCGGCTTTTTCCGTTTGCCACATATTGAGCATGTCTATCACGACTGGAAAAAAGGTGGGCACGGTCATGTCAATATTGTCGATGCGATCACTGTTTCTTGCGATATCTATTTTTATACTGTCTCG
The DNA here is from genome assembly GCA_041689165.1 of Coxiellaceae bacterium. Taxonomy (GTDB): domain Bacteria; phylum Pseudomonadota; class Gammaproteobacteria; order Coxiellales; family Coxiellaceae; genus CAIQCE01. The sequence goes on along the minus strand of JBDNGR010000096.1, from coordinate 4,808 downwards.
CTAAAGCTTGGCATTAAACATATGGACCAGATTTTAAGCGCCTTTGGCTTTGGTAAAAGTACCGACGTGGATTTACCCGATGAGCTTTCAGGTTTAGTGCCAACACCGGAGTGGAAAAGATCTCACCACGCCGCCGCCTGGTATCCTGGTGATACGGTAATCACCGGCATTGGGCAAGGTTACCTATTAGTAACACCTCTGCAGTTGGCGCAAGCCACCGCCACCATCGCCAAACGGGGGCAACGCTACAAACCGCATCTCTTATTGAAAACTGAAGACATTAAAACTGGCAGCCATCTCAATCCACCTGTGGCGCTAGATCCAGTCGTGTTGCAAGAACCAGGCAACTGGGAAATTGTCATCACCGCTATGCAACAAGTTTTAAAATCACAACAGGGTACTGCTTGGGGTATAGGTCACAACATGCCGTATACGGCTGCTGCAAAAACAGGTACCGCTGAAATATATGGCAAGCATGACCCCAATATCACTGATGCCATGGTGATCAAACGTCTACGAAACAATCACCTTTTTATTGGCTTCGCCCCAATTGAGGATCCTAAGATTGCAATAGCCGTGATAGTCGAACATGAGAATATCGCGACCAAGATCGCACGCACCGTTTTAGATCAGTACTTAGTGGGCGATACCCAAGGAAATGCCGATGCGACTAAATCACCCTAATTTTAAAAATCACTTCACTAAATTGAATTGGGAACGCCTACATTTAGATCCGGTTTTGCTTGTGGCACTGTCTTTATTATGTGGCGTCGGTATTTTCATTCTTTACAGTGCTAGCAATCAAAGCTTCACTATGATCAAGAGTGAACTATTACGCATGGGCTTAGGCTTGGTCGTACTTCTGCTCTTTGCGCAAATCTCACCACAACGCTACTACCAGTGGGCACTTTGGATTTTTGGTATGGGTCTACTGCTACTTGTTTTAGTGTTGTTAGTAGGAACCGTCGACAATGGCGCTAGGCGCTGGTTAAACCTGGGGTTTATGCGCTTCCAACCTTCAGAGATTATGAAGCTCGCAATGCCCATGATGGTAGCATGGTTTTTAGATGATAAAACCTTGCCACCCAACAACAAAACTTTACTTATGGCGGCTCTGATTCTACTCATACCCATTTTAGCCACCGCGAAACAGCCGGATTTAGGGACGGCTATTGTTATTGGTTTGTCAGGAGTATTTGTGATTCTACTAGCGGGCATTCGCTGGCGCCTTATTGCTTTTTTTAGCACGAGCTTCCTCCTACTCGCCCCTGTGCTTTGGCATTTCTTGCATGACTATCAAAAGCAACGCATTTTAACGCTACTAAATCCGGAGCGAGATCCCCTTGGCAGTGGTTATCATATTATTCAATCTAAAATTGCCATTGGTTCTGGTGGTTTAGTGGGTAAAGGCTGGCTCAACGGTACGCAAGCGCATCTTAAATTCTTACCTGAACACACCACTGATTTCATTTTTGCAGTGAGCGCTGAAGAACTAGGCTTCATCGGTTCAAGTCTAATTATTTTGCTGTTGCTATTTATTTTGGGTCGCTGCTTATATATTAGCGCTCAAGCACAAAGTACCTTTACTCGCTTATTGACCGGCAGCCTAAGCTTAACTTTCTTTATGTCAGCTTTTATCAATATCGGGATGGTAATTGGTATACTACCTGTCGTGGGGATTCCACTGCCTTTTATCAGTTACGGCGGCACGTCGATAGTGAGTCTAATGGCAGGTTTTGGTATTATTATGTCCGTCCATACACACAAGAAATTATTATCCAGCTAGGGGAAATCATGCGCTCATTAAAATTATCGACTTTAAGTTTATGCTTATTACTTTGCTCATCTTTGTCTGCACACGCAGAACAGCTCTCGGCCGGCATGCAAAGCTTTATTAATGAAATGGTGCAAACAGAGCACTTTGACCAAAAGACTCTCACTAATTTATTTCAACAAGTTGAGTTACAACCCGCGATTATCAAATCGATCACAACACCTTATGAAGCTCAACCTTGGTATAAATATCGCAGCCATTTCCTAAACAAAGCACGCATTGATGGCGGGGTGGAATACTGGAAAAAGAATAAAAAATACTTAGAAGCCGCGCGCCAACGTTACGGTGTTGATCCAGCTATTATAGTGGGCATCATTGGCGTTGAAACCAATTACGGTAATTTAGTCGGTCATTACCGCGTGATTGATGCTTTATCCACCCTTGCTTTTAATTACCCACCACGCTCCCAATTCTTCGCTTCTGAATTGAAAGAATATTTGCTGATGTGTCGTCAACAACACATCTCTCCTCTTTCAGTTAAAGGTTCCTATGCAGGTGCTTTTGGTATCCCACAGTTTATGCCCAGCAGCAGCCGTCGTTTTGCCGTGGCTTATAACCACAACAATATTATCGACATCTCAAATAAACACGAAGATGCGATCATGAGTGTAGCTAATTATTTTAAAGCCAATCATTGGCAACTAGGTGCACCTGTTGCAAGCCCAGCTCAAGTTCAAGGCTACAAATATCAACTGCTGCTACAACCTAAAGTACAACTCAGTGAATCATTGGCTCAACTGCAGCAAAACGGCATTAAAGCTGCTGCTACTAACTTGGGTGTACAAAACCGTGTCAGCTTGGTTGAGTTGCAAGCAGAACAAGGATTTGAATACTGGATTTTAATGCCCAACTTCAAAACAATTATGAGCTACAACCCGCGTATTGCTTATGCCATGGCGGTTTATCAATTAAGTGAAGCTGTGAAAAAACAAATGAATGCCTCCTAAGGTATTGGCATGGACACAGTTGCAACGTTATTTGATGAAGCACAAATTTGGCATCGCACCGGCAATTTACAAGCGGCTTCAACTCTTTATCAAAAGCTGCTTAGCCTCGACCCACAACACATACCAAGCTTGCATGCACTCGCCGTCCTATACTCTCAGATAGGGCGGATGGAGGAAGCTCTCAGCACACTTGATTCAGCGCTGAAACTACAACCAGAGTCAGCAGAACTGCATAATACGCTCGGGAATATTTTTCTTAAAATGGGTGATTCTTTCGCTGCAGAAAAATCATTTAAAACCGCGATTCATTACAAGTCAGATTATGCGGCAGCCTACAATAATCTTGGGAATGCTCTATATCGTCAACGACAGCTTGAACAAGGGCTCTTCGCCTACACCACCGCCTTGAAAATTGAACCTACGCTCAATGATGCACATTACAATCTCGCTTTAATCTACTCACAACAAAACAAAAATGAAGAAGCGCTGCATTCATTAAAAGAGCTATTAGAGAAAGATCCACAGCATCTACGTCCCACCTTACAAATTGCCAAAATTTATTATAATCAGGGTGATTTTAGCGCCAGCATCCCGGTTTTTAAAAAGGCCCTCGAGTTGCAAGCTGATAACGCCGAAATTCACCATGATTTAGGTTTAAGCTTATTGGCTAACAAAGATTACGCGGCAGCCATCACTGAATTCAAAAAATGTTTAGTATTAGACAAACAACACTCTGAAGCACATTACCATTTGGCCACCGCTTACTTACAAGAAGAAGAACTACAAAAAGCTTTAAATCATTATTTACAACAGCTTTCCATCAGCCCTCATTTAGATGCGTATTACAATATCGGCGTGCTTTTAACCACTCTCAATCGCAATGAAGAAGCGATCCCCTATTTTGAAGAAGTGCTACGCCTTGACCCGGATTATCAGAACGCTCATCTGAATCTAGGCGTCATTCATTTAAAATTTGGCCGCCAAACAGCCGCGATTAATCACTATGAGCAAGCTTTAAAAATTAATCCTAAAGATAGCGAGATTAATTACATCCTCGCGGGCTTAAGTCAAAGCGAAGCAACACCCTCTACCGCTCCTGCACAATATCTTTCGCACTTATTTGATCAATACGCCCTGTATTACGACAAGCACTTGCAAGAACATCTGCACTACCAAGTGCCTGAAGAAATTTTCAACAGCCTAAAAAATCACACTGAACTCCTGCAAGCTAAATGGAATATTCTAGATCTAGGCTGTGGCACCGGCTTATCAGGCATTCTGCTCCAGCCTTTTGCTAAACAATTAGTAGGTGTTGATATTTCAGAAAATATGCTGGATCTAGCCTCACAGAAAAATATTTACACGCAATTAGAACAGGCTGATATTAGTGATTTTTTAGACAGTGCTCAGGATTTTAATTACATGATCGCGGCAGATGTTTTTAGTTACCACGGCAAACTTGAAAGTTTGTTCGCAAAAGCTCAAGCAGCATTAGCCAGTAACGGCTATTTTTCTTTCAGCGTCGAACGTGGTTTTAAATATCCCTATCATCTCGAACAATCCTTACGCTACACCCACACTAAAGAATATATTCAAGAACTTATCCAAAAGTATCACTTTAATTGCATCAGCTTTGATAATTTAGTCTTACGCCGTCAGCAAAATGACACGGTGGAAGGGTATTTACTACTGCTACAAAAATAATAACAGCAGGCCTGAGCCGCAAGCGGATAACATGTCAAAGCAATTTAGAAATGTCACCTTCTTTAGCAATTTAGAAGTGTCACCTGTTGAGGCATTTTTAGGGGGAAGAAAGCAAAGCCGTGAGCGGCGCTCACGGCTTTGATGCAATTTTACTTGTTTGTGACGCTTTGCTTTCCACAAAGACCATTCCATCATCCACTGGCGCAACGTTGCTTTGCTGACACTCAGTTCATGGCATTCCTGCAGTTTCTCAGCCGCATAGGTGGGGCCAAAATCAGCGTAGTGACGCGATGCACTAACTCTTTTACAGATTGCTTTGTATG
>JBDNGR010000095.1:0-4995 GCA_041689165.1 Coxiellaceae bacterium | reverse complement strand
TTGAGGCGTTCTTCAATCACAAAAAGCTCAAAATAGAATAACTATTCTTCGCCTTTTGCTCAATCAGAACGCCTCAACTTCTCGCAAGCTGAAACCCTAGCTTCGCATCTCGAAGGTCGATGGGTATATACCTCTCGTACCCCAAGCTGCGAGTTGTAAGTTCCATCTTGAGGTGCGATGGGTATAGTCTAATAATGTATCGAGCCGTCCTTCATGCTTCATTTTGATCGAATCAATAAAGTGTTTAAAAAGCTCTATTGTTGGGTCGTGGGGATCAAAGACAAAGCGGAAATAAGTTGTGCTATCAACGGTGAAAGAATTCAGTTCCATGGCTTATCTCAGTGTGCGTTTCTTGAATCATTTGTAGTTTGCTAGTGGGTAAAGCTCTTAGTGCAGGTCTCTCTGCCTGATTGAGTTTTACCTAATTGAGCCCACGGCCCTGTCAAAAGCTTTCCGCCTTTTTTAATTTTCATGGCCTGAACGCCAACCAAGTTTTTATCTGCTTTAGCTTGATATGTTAACGATAAAATATCATCAGTCACCAGGCCAATAGCATTATCATCATTATGATCGACTGTTGTTTCAGTAATCACATAGACATTATTTTTTTGTTGAATAGTCATAATCGAATCAAAGTGACGTGGTGTATAAGGATCATCGCCGCTGCAATGATAAGTGCCAATAATGTTGGAATCGGCTAAAGCGAAACTGCTGAAAATGATACTCAAGCAAAGACCTAGTTTAACGATTGATTTCATGCAAGTTTCCTTTTTTTTAGCATTGTGTGGCAGGCAATGGTTGTATTTTACAGCCATTCTATAGGTATTTGTATTACTTCTTCACACAGCCATTCAATGCGATCGCCTTGGTTAATGAGCATGCCAAATGGCAAATTATTATCTTTCACAAAATTTTTGAGAGCGGTGAGTTTTTTCATATCAACGCGAGCATTATATTTGATTTCAATCGGCATGACACCAAAATAACCCTCCAAAATTAAATCTATTTCTGAACCATTGCGAGTTCGATAATAATAAGCCTGCCAATTTAAAATACCCTTGGCCTGCAAGCCTTTAACGATCTCTTCAATCACAAATGCCTCAAACAAATTGCCGACTCGCGGATCTTCATACAAATCATTGATATCGTGAATGCGTAACAAGTAATTTAGTAAACCGCTATCGCGAATATAACCTTTAGGCATTTTAACCAAAGGTTTTTGAGTTTTGTTTTCATAAGAATGAAGTATTCTCCATATAAAAGTTCCATCTGCAATAGTGAGATAATCACGAATTGTTTTTTCATCTACTTCAATATCGCGAGCCAATTGGCTTTTATTAATAATAGTGCCTGATAATTTGCTGAGCATACTTAAAAAGCGTTGATAGGCTATTTTATTTAATTTTGGAAACAATCTTGCAATATCTCGATTGATATAACTAAATTGGTAATCAGACATCCATTGATCATAAAGCTGCCTATTATCTGCCAATACAGGTTCTGGATAACCACCCTCTAGCCAATGCTGTGTTAATTGTTGATTGGTTAAAGGTGGTTTCGTTTTTACTAATGATTGAATACTTCCTTTATTTATTTTACTTTCAAAGAGCTGGTACCAAGGGCTTAGGGGCGCTTGATATACTTCATTGGCTTTTAAGGTGCCTAATTCCAAAGTAGAAATGCGACCTGCTAAGCTTTCAGATATTTGAGTGAGTAACTCAGGGCTACTAGAGCCTGTTAAAATAAAACGGCCTTTAAGTTGGCGTTCTTCATCGATAACGCCTCGAAGTACATTAAAAAGTTCGGGCATTAATTGGGCTTCATCAATAATCATATGATGAGGATATTGTTTAAAAAAAAAGTTAGGATCGTGGGCAATGCGTTGGTAATGTTGTGGATTTTCTAAATCAAAATATTCCCAGTCAGGCTTTACTTGCCGAGCCAATGTTGTTTTGCCGACTTGTCGGGCGCCAATAATGGCTACTGCTGGAAAATGTTCCAGGAGGTAGCTTAAACGGCTTTCTTGATTTCGGTGTTTACCAGTCATATTCGGGGTTACCCCCGAATTTGACTGGTGTAAAGGTAGCTTTTCAATTACTTAGCGTTATATGCCCATCGTAGCTCAAGCTGCGAGTTGTAAGCTTCATCTTGACATCGCATTAGCCCGCTTCCTCAATCACAAAAGCTCGAAAGAGCCCAACTATTCCTTCGCTTTTGCTCAATCCTCAATCAGGCTGCTGCTCGCAAGCTGAAACTTAAAACTCGCAGCTTGAGGTACGATGGATAGTCATGGCAGAAGTTTCGTATCCTTCCACAGGCCTTGGTATTGAGCTTGGATGGGCTGATGCCTTTTCAACTAAGACCTTGGCCTTTCATTAAGCGGGCACGCAGCCATCCGCTTCTTGGGCTTGTCTTGAGATAGAGCTTTTAGCCTATGAAAACAAAGAAGAGCTGATTCTAAAGACTATTTCTTGTTTAGCAAAATACTAGACTATCGACGAGTCTGTCTATCTTGATCGAGTACTTTATTTGATTTAAGGGTGAGGTGATCTATAGTTGCTATAGCCATCGTACCTCGAGCTAAGATGGCTATACATAATTACTTAAGGATAAAACCATCATGCCACGCAAAGCCCTTCAAACTGAATTTAGATTAGCATCAGCAGGTACCATGGCCTACATTGATTTACTAGCAGGGGACCTTATCGATTATCACAAGCTGCCTCGTTATTCGATAGAAAGTGACCCAGTAGGGCTTGAATACCAGTTGCCTCACCTGCCTGATGAATGGATGTTTGATGATAGGGATGTGTTCATCAGAGACTCAAGAGTTGTTCTTGGCGGAGCTTACAGAGGATTATATGCATTGAAAGCCGCTAACCTTTATATGGAATGGGAGTTAGGTGGCAAAAGCTCTTTTCGCTTAAGCGTTTCCAGAATTGATAGGACAAGCAGGCAAGTACGGTTTTTAACCAGCATTGATAATCTTCGATATGGCTTTCTGGAACTAGAAAATCTGGCACCTTTCTCGCGGCCTTTCGATTTGACGCGGACAATGGTCGCCCCCGCGAGCCCTACAGATCGAAAGGCTTTGGCTGAGCTTTGCCGGCCTATCCGAGAAGTTATTTTTGCCTTGGCACAGCGCGCGGCTGATGTGGACTTAGACGCTATCCTACATGGGGTCGCGACTGCTCGAGAACGGATGGATCAGCACGTTACCGAAGCGTATGAAAGAAGGGCTGCTGCTGCTGGCGGCGGCGCTGCAGGCATCGCACCACCTGTAGCGGCTATTGCGGACGCAGGGGCTGTGCCAAGACCGTTTACTTTTTTCTTGCAGAATCCCAGTGCTGAGCCTTCTAACTTACAAGAAGTAGCCAATAAGGCGTTCTCCGTCTATGTCATGGAGACTGGATTGAGCGTCGCTGATGCAGAGAGTGCTATCAGAGGTTATGCAGTAAGACACCGCGATGAAGTAGTTGCGGCTGACTTTGCAGATAAGCTAGGCAATTGTGTAGTTGAAGTGGGCGGGGGCTCTCGCATGAAGCTCCTTGGATTTCTAGAGCAAGGTGTTTTAACTCTAAATGAAGCCCGAAATGCTGTTTTAGGCATTCCTCGTCAACCCTTGCCTGCTCCTCCTGTTGGTATGGGTGCTGCAGGTGGTGCTGGAGGAGTCACGAGTAACACGAGAGCGATGAGCGGGCTTTCACTCACTGAATCAGTAAGCGGCGTACGCGGCGCTATGACGACAGCACTTATGAACACTGCCGATATATCTAGCCTGAAAGAGAGAATGTTAGAGGCCTTAAGAGTGGCCAAATGGCGTTTTGATAGAGCAATCACCGAGAAAGACGTACGAGCCGTTGGCGACATGTTCCTTGTGATTGATGATGTGCTTCTTGCCATACAACCTACAGTGAGAGCATCGGTAGGAAGCTTTGATGCCATTGAAGAAGCGCATCTGGTTGCGAGTGCTAATTTTGCGTCCTGGATTGATGAAATTGTTTCTCATCCTGATGAAAAATTCAGAGAGCAATGCATTGCCAAATTAGTTTGGCGTGGTGAGGGACCTATCCTGAGATATTGGATAACTCCAAATATTGCACAAAAGCTTCTATTAGCTTTGAATCAAGAAAAGAGCGAGTTAGAAGAATTCATAGTAGAGAGTGAATGGACTCCCAAAGAGCCGATTAACATCGCCGCTCTCCTCATCTCGCGTTATCTTTCTACACCAGGCGACGAGAATGTCGTTTTTCTGAAGCGAGCCATTTCCTCTTATCCCACAGATAATTTATTAAGATTTTTACTTGAAGGCGGTGTACCTGTAACAGTTGACCTTTATAAATACGCACTTGAGACAGGTCATTATATGGCTGCAACGCTGGTAGGAATAAAGCTTTCAGGTCCGGAGAGGATGCGGGTTGATGAAGAAATGTATAAATCTATCACCAACAATATCAACTGGAGCTATAAAGAGGTAGCTGAACAACTACTCACGCGGTTAAATAAGTTATTTAATGCAAGTGAAGAGGATGAAAGCGCGCCTTATGTTGGTTCGTTAAAAGTAAAGCTCTCCCAATTGGTAACTCAGCTCCAGGCTGATCTAGCAGGCGGGAGATGGAGATTATACAGCATTGATGAGCTGGGTTCTCTCCAGGCTATTGCTTTTAACAAAGAACCTGACGAGGGAAAAGCAGAATTGCTAGCTATTATAGGCGCCAATAATGACCTGGTTAAACACGTAGTCAATGCCCGTGCTCAAGTATTACTGACTCGTTTAGACGACGTTTTTAAGGCTGCTGAATTTTTTAGTTTTTCTGGTGTGGAAGATAAAATTCTTAAACCGCTAAAAGCAAGGCTTCTTACAGCTTCTTCCCTTGAACCTTTTCCTGAACTGGTTTTTAACCCCCGTGACAGAGGTGTGTACAATAAGCTAAGCCTCGTGAGATGAGGAAGGCCATTCATGACATAGTACTTGATTACCATGTTATTATTGCT
>JBDNGR010000094.1:0-14044 GCA_041689165.1 Coxiellaceae bacterium | reverse complement strand
ATAAACATGAACAACGTGCTGAAGCACAAATCAACCTTCCCGGAAAAACCATTTTTGCTGAGGCTCGCAGCGATGACATGTATAGCTCAATTGATGAATTAACAGCCAAGCTATCACGTCAATTAACTAAATATAAAGAAATGCATTTGAGTCATAAAGAATGAATTTTCAAGCCCATAATCTAAATCATTCTCCAAGTAATTTACTAAACAAACCTAAAGTCTTAGAAACGATAGCCGCGGCGAGCACCACATTACAAGCTGAATTAGACAGTAATGTGGTGAGCCAAAGCTTGCTGCAGCGTGAACGTTTGGGCATTACCTATCTTGGGCATAGTATTGCTATTCCTCATGCAAAGATTGATGGCTTAGATGAGCCTTGTTTTATTCTCCTCCGTGTTGATCAGGCTATTGTTTGTGATGAACTGAATAAAAAAGCGGATATTTTTTTAGCTTTACTCATTCCAGCTATTGCTAATGAAGAGCATCTACCACTCTTAAATGAATTAGTGACAGAATTAAAAAGTTCTACCGGTCGCCAAAAAATTCGTCTCTGTCGTGATGCTGCTGAACTCATTGAGTTCATTGAGGGCTTGCCTGCATGCAGCACTGTCAACTAAAAGTACCCAATAAATTAGGCTTACATGCACGCGCTGCGATGAAACTCAGTGATCTTGCGGCGCGCTATCAATGCGCCATCAGCCTCACGCACAATGAACGCATGCTCGATGTGAAAGATATTATGAAATTAATGACTCTGGGCGCCTCACAAGGCATGCTACTGGAATTTAGTTGCGCGGGGTCGGACGAGCAAGAAGCTTTACACGCGATTGAAAATTTATTTGCGCGCAATTTTGATGAAGTGGATTAGTGACCGCCCTCTCCCTCTGTGCCTCCCGTTAATGCCATTCCAATCGCCGTTACTGCGGCAGAAGACTTAACTGCACGACCATCTTCGCCTCTGATGGGTGCGCCAGCAGTACCACCAAACAAAGCAGGAGATGATCCGCCAGCTGCCATAACAGGAGCAGGAGCATGAGCAGGAACTGCTACTGCCCTTGGCTGACCATCTTCTGGCATAACAACACACTTTGCGTAGCTGGGCCACCCCGCGGTGAAGGGAGAGGCAGCGCCAAAGGCATTTTCTCTTCAGGGAAAAAGCACACAATAGGCATTAATAATAAGGCTAGCGTATTACTGATGATTCGAACGATTCCGGTTAATGCCAAACCATAAAAATGTGGATCGTAACCATCACGCAGGGCTTCAGCACTTTTTTTTGATTCCGCTGATTGTTTGTTACAAAACTCAATGGCTTTTTCTAATTTACTACTCAGGTCCAAATAAGTCACCGTGACTTCATTGTCACTTAGGTATTTTATCTCTTCAAACTCAAGTGCATAGGTTTTAAGTTGAGTCCAAAACTTACTGCTACGAATTTGAGGATCTAAACAGACTTCTGCCACCGAAGTGATAGTGTATGCTGGGACAACTGCTAACATCGGAGCAGTTTCTTGCTCAACAGATTCACTCGGAACTTCAGCTAGCCGTTGCTTTGCCGCTTCTATCAATTGATTCGCTTGACTTAACAACTCTCGCAGCGCTGCTTGCTGCTTAGCTAACAGTTTAGAGCGATACAATGCCTCCTTAATTTTAGTATAGGCGTGAGAAGGATTTTCGTAGCCCGGCAGCCAGTTCAAATAGTCTTTGCACATAGAGGCAAATGCGGTGATGGAAAATAAAATCATGGCGACCGGTACCACCATCTGCGGCGCCAATACTTGCAAAAGTAAAATATTAGGCACAGTTGATAGCATTCCTGTAGCCAAAGCATTCATGATAATAATGATAGGAGAGCGTACCAAGCGTTCAACATTCCAATGCTTACGATACAACCAGGACGACCAATTATCTTGAACCACAGGCCCTTCATTTTGTGCCAACTTGAAAGCAAATTTATCACGTAGCTCATCCATAGTTTTAACTTCAATATCCTGATCGTTGTAGACTACCTTTACAGGCGCTTGTGAGCTCAAACCTTTATCAGCCAGCTTCCCTAAATCACTGGATAGTTTAAAAACTCCCGTGAAATAAATAACGCCCACACCTATACCGCCTATAACACCGGCTAAGGCAAACGAAAGTACGGCCGCCGGGTTTAAATTAAATTGGATAGCAGAGCCAATAATATCGTAAATGGGAAACTGCACGATGTTGGCAAAAGAGCTGCCATTTAGCATTACAAAAGCTAAGGAAATCGTAGCCCCTATCAGGACGGCACCTAACACACCAAACAATCTTTGAAAGTTACCAACAGGCTTTCCTTCACCATCCGTTCCTCTAAAAAAACCCTTCAAATAGCTTGCTTTGTTATCCCATACTTTTCGCGTCAGTGCATAATAACCTCGTGCGATCGCGAGGGAAAGTAAACCCACTATTGTTAGAATAAGTGGAATTACAACTGGGTTCGCGGCTATCAGAGAGAACGAGCTGAACATCATGGTAAGTTGCATGCTGGCCGCGAAACACGCTGCCCCGCCACCAATGCCATGTGCTAACGAAACAACAATACCAACAGTACGATCAATTCGTGCACCCATGCTTAGTTGTTTAGGTTTCTCATCAACCTGAACAGAAGTTTTTGCTAAGGCCACCAAACCATTGCCGAGTAAATTACCTGCAACCAGCGAAGAGCAAATACCGCCGAATATTCCAAAAGCCACCATTCCAATGACTAAAGCCGACGTGAGAGGAATGCCGAAAATAAGTGGTACAAGCAAGATTGCCCCTGTAACAAGAAAGAAGCTGTTCAAAATAAGCTTAGCCACAGAGCCCCAACGTACATTAAATTTGGCTATCCGAATCCGTAAACGCTCGTCTTTATCACTGTCCTGACGTAAACGTAAATTAAGAAAATATCTGCCGTAATCCACTAACTGTTGCGCTAGAGTCCGCTCCTCAGCAAGATGAGCACTGATCTCAGTAGCTTCACTTTCTGATTTAGCAAATAAATACTTGAGGACAAACTTATACAAACTACTATAGATAGGCTCAATTAAGTAATGCCGTATCGTTTTAGCAAATAGATAAGTGAAGAGCGCAGCACTAGCGGCCATGATAGGCAGAGCGTAAGCTGGAAACACCACTGGAAATAGAATAGGAATAAAGCTTAGGAAAGCATAAAATATAACACCCCAAACACCGATTAGAACAAGAGTTGGGATAGAACGATACAACCACCAAGGACGTGAAGGAACCCAAGCCAAGTAACGTGAGCTCGGATAAGCACTGTTCTCAATATTGTCGCCAAGCGTAACACCATTAAGATCTATTCGACTGAGCACGGTTCGACTCATAATCACCCATATTGTGCTATTTTGCTATCAATCTAACACTGTTAGCCTAAGGACACCTCTATAAATTGCTCTTTTTCAACCACCCGCCACCATCATTTCATCCACCAGAATCGAACCAGTCTGAACACTCGAGCGCGTATCAACATCATTAGCTACAGCAACTACGTTCAAGAACACCTCTTTTAAATTAGCCGCTATCGTAATTTCTTCAACAGGATATTGAATTTCACCATTTTCAACCCAGAAACCAAAGGCACCGCGCGAATAATCGCCGGTCAGTAAATTAACCCCCTGCCCCATTAACTCTGTTATCAATAACCCTTTACCCATCTGCTTAAGTAAAGCCTTAAGATCCTGTGCGGAATGATTAATAAAAAGATTATAAACGCCCCCCGCATTTCCCGTGGTCTGCATACCTAGCTTACGTGCTGAATAATCACCTAAAATATAATTTTTTAATATACCTTGATTAACATAATCAAGCTCACGTGTCGCTACCCCATCCGAATCATAATTTGCACTGGCCCAAGCACCTTTTAAATGAGGCTCCTGCCAGATATTCACAAAAGATGGAAAAACTTTTTTATCTAAGTGATCTAATAAGAAAGAAGATTTGCGATACAAACTACCGCCACTGATGGCGCGAACAAAGTTGTGTAATAAACCGCGCGCTAGCGGCGCTTCGAATATCACCGGACAGCGCAGCGTTTTAATTTGTCTTGCGCCAAGTCGACGCACCACACGTGCCACCGCTTGTTGTGCTAAATTCTCCGGCGAACTTAATAATGCTGCTTGACGCGCTACAGTGTAATCATAATCACGCTGCATATTATGCCGTTCTTCTACTATCGGAGTACAAGACAGCGAGTGACGACTGGAACGATAACTGTGCAAAAATCCATTAGAGTTAGCGTACACAGTAAATGCATTATGGGTATCAAAACCGACTCCATCAATCTGAGAAACTCGTTTATGAAAAGCAAGTGCGGCTTTTTCACAACGTATCGCCAAAGCAATCGCTTCAGCTGGAGTAATGTCCCATGGATGATAAAGATCTAACTCTTTAAACTCTTGAGCGAGCAAAGAGGAATCGGCGAGTCCCGCATAAGGATCTTCACTGGTAAAACGAGCAATATTACACGCTTTGGCAACACAAGCTTGAAGAGCTTCTCTTGATAAATCGGAAGTAGTGGCCGTACCGCTACGTTGATTGAAATAAACCGTTAAACTTAAGTTGCGCTCGCGGGTCTGCTCGAGAGTTTCAACATCCTGCCGTCGAACATTGATTGAAAAACCATTAGCAAGGCCAAGGTGAGCTTCAGCTTGTGTGGATCCTTGCTGTAACGCAAGCTCTAAGGCTTGCGCTACCACAGCCTCATATTCGTACAGTTCGATTGGCAAATTAGCTGAGTTCATATATTAATAAAAGTGCCATTAGTGTGGTCGCACAATTTCTCTCTTCGATTTTGGCTCAGGCTTTCTAGTACAGGCCTTAACTCCTATCTCCAATAGAGGTTCCGGCATACGTTGCAAAGCAATTTCCAAAACTTGGTCAATCCATTTTACTGGAATAATGCTCAAGCTATCTTTAATTTCTTTTGAGATTTCCTTAAGATCACGCACATTATCCTCGGGAATTACGACAGTTTTGATCCCACCACGCACGGCTGCCAATAATTTTTCCTTCAGACCACCTATAGGCAATACTTCGCCACGCAGGGTAATTTCACCGGTCATGGCCACCTCAGCCTTAACAGGAATTTTCGTTAATGCAGAAACTAATGCTGTACACATTCCAATACCAGCACTAGGACCATCTTTGGGCGTAGCACCTTCTGGCACGTGAAAATGATAATCATACTTAGGATAAAAATCTTCGGGCAAGCCTAGCGCTAGATAACGACTACGGACGACAGTTAGAGCCGCTTGAATCGATTCTTTCATTACATCACCTAAATTACCTGTACGCTGATTCTCACCCTTACCTGGCACGGTTTGCACCTCGATCGTCAGCAACTCGCCGCCGACTTCAGTCCAAGCTAAACCGGTTACTTGACCGACTTGATCGTGCTGATCTACCAAACCAAAACGATAACGTTTAACGCCCAAATAATTTTCGAGATTAGCCGCGGTAATTTTAACCGTTTTAATTTTCTTATTAGTTAAAATTTCGGTAACCGCTTTACGACATAGCTTCGAAATATCGCGCTCAAGTGAACGAACACCCGCTTCACGGGTATAGCAACCTATGATTGTTGACAAAGCATCTTCACTAATTGAGATTTCTGATTTTTTCAGACCCGTTGCTTCAATTTGGCGCGGAACTAAATAACGCTTAGCAATATTGAGTTTTTCAGTTTCGGTATAACCGGCAATACGAATCACTTCCATTCGATCTAATAGCGCGGGCGGAATATCCAAGGAATTAGCCGTGGCAATAAACATCGCATCCGACAAGTCATAATCGACTTCAAGATAATGATCATTAAAAGTTGAATTTTGTGCAGGATCTAAAACCTCTAACAAAGCAGAGGCTGGGTCACCACGAAAATCCATCGCCATCTTATCTACTTCATCGAGCATAAATAATGGATTACATACCTTCGCCTTAGCCAACTTCTGAATAATCTTACCTGGCATAGCTCCTACATAAGTACGGCGATGGCCACGAATTTCTGCTTCATCGCGCACACCGCCTAACGAAATGCGGGTAAAAGTCCGACCCGTAGCATTAGCAATAGATTGGCCCAAGGAAGTTTTACCCACACCCGGTGGTCCAACCAAACATAAAATCGGTCCTTTGGGTTTCTTTACACGCTGACCGACAGCTAAATACTCTAAGATACGTTCTTTAACCTTCTCTAAACCGAAATGATCATCATCTAAAATCTTTTGTGCTTGCTTGAGATCGGCACTTACTTTTGAACGCTTCTTCCAAGGAACAGCTACCAACCAATCCAAATAGGTCCGCGACACATTTGCTTCAGCAGACATCGGTGACATGAGTTTAAGCTTATTAAGCTCAGTAAGTGCTTTCTCTTTAGCCTCAGCAGACATACCCGCCTTTTCAATTTTGATTTGCAGCTGCTGTAGTTCATCAACACCCGATTTCTCGTCCAGCTCACCCATTTCTTTTTGAATGGCTTTAATTTTTTCACCGAGATAGTATTGACGTTGGTTTTTATCAACTTGTTCTTTAACGCGATCTTGTACGCGTTTATCTAATTCCACCAAACTTAGCTCTTCAGCTAAGAGTGCGTGTAACAGACTTAAACGTTCATTTAAGTCGAATTTCTCGAGTATCTGTTGCCGAGCATCAATTTTAACCGTTAGATGTGCCGCAATACTGTCTGCCAAACGACCCGGGTCTTCAATATTGACTAGCGCCGTTAATACTTCAGCTGGAATACGTTTTGTCGTTTTGATTAACTGATCGAACTGGACTAAAACGGCGCGCATTAATGCTTTAAGTTCAGGAGTAACCGTATCTTCCCAACGATCAATGATTTCTGTATCAGCTGCCAAATAACCTTCTTCATGAATAAGCCTTTTAAAACGAGCTCGCTCTAAACCTTCAATCAAAACTTTGACCGTACCATCAGGCATTTTCAATAATTGCAAAATAGTGGCTACCGTACCCACATCATAGAGATCGTTGCGTTTCGGCGTTTCCAATTTGGCATCTTTTTGTGCCACCAGAAATACATGCTTATCACCTTCCATGGCCGCTTCTAAAGCACGAATTGAATCTTTCCTACCTACAAACAAAGGAATAACCATGTAGGGATAAACCACCACATCACGTAGTGCAAGCAAAGGTAAGTTTAAGCTGGATGCGGTATTTTTAGTTTCTGAATCAGCTGGCATTAGAACTCTCCCCACGCTTTTCGGAAATTATTGGGCTTTCGTTTTCAAAAACCAAGATTGGCTTCGAGCCATTTTTAACAAAGTTTTCATCGATAACAATTTTCTTCAAACCATCTGCCGACGGAGTGTCATACATTAGTCCTAGTAAAATATGTTCTAAGATTGAACGTAGACCGCGAGCACCAGATTTGCGCGCAATCGCTTGTTTAGCTATTTCCGTCAAAGCATTCGGTCGAAATTCAATTTCAACGCCTTCAATTTGGAATAACTTCTGATATTGTTTAGTAAGCGCATTTTTAGGCTCGACCAAAATATTCATCAACATTGTCTCATCAAGCTCTTCTAAAATAGCAATAACGGGCAAGCGACCAATGAATTCAGGAATCAGACCAAATCTAATCAAATCTTGTGGCTCAACTTGCTTGATCCATTCATTAAGCGAGGCTGTCTGACTTTTAGCTTTAATTTCAGCAGCAAAGCCAATACCACTTTTTTCCGAACGTTGACGAACAATTTTATCTAAATCAGAGAAAGCGCCACCACAGATAAATAAAATATTCGAGGTATCTACCTGCAAGTATTCTTGTTGCGGGTGCTTGCGTCCACCTTGTGGTGGAATAGCGGCAACTGTTCCTTCAATTAATTTTAGCAAAGCTTGCTGCACACCCTCGCCCGAAACATCTCGTGTCAAAGAAGGGCTATCCGTCTTTCGCGCAATTTTATCAATTTCGTCGATATAGATAATACCCGATTGCGCTTTTTGAATATCGTAATCACATTTTTGCAGCAGTTTCTGTACTACATTCTCAACATCTTCACCAACATAACCGGCTTCAGTTAAAGTCGTGGCATCCGCAATTGCAAAAGGCACATCTAGAATCCGGGCTAAAGTTTGCGCGAGCAAAGTTTTACCTGAGCCAGTTGGACCAATAAGTAAAATATTACTCTTGGCTAACTCAACATCATTGTTGTGTGGACCCGCGTTATTTCGCAGGCGCTTGTAGTGGTTGTAAACTGCTACTGAAAGAATTTTTTTAGCAAGTTCTTGGCCAACGACATACTGATCTAATAATCTATGCAATTCTTGAGGTGAAAGTAGACGACCTGATTGCTCGTTAACGCCAGCTTGATCTTCTTCGCGAATAATATCATTACAAAGATCGATACATTCGTTACAAACATAGACTGACGGCCCCGCAATCAGCTTACGCACTTCGTGCTGACTCTTACCACAAAAAGAGCAATACAATGTTTGTGATTTGTCTTCTTTCATTCGTAATTTCCCATTTAGTCTGAATTATCAATATGGGGTCTGTGGACTAAGATTGCAAGTTAGCCAATAGGATGGGTTTAGCGAAGGCCTCCCTTTCTTCCTGATGTAAATCGTTGTAACTGGACAATAAAGCGGCCAGACAGAACGGTTGGTAGGGGGAAGTCTGCTAGGGCCTGTCCCTAGGCCCTTTTATCCATGATGGCGTCGATCAAACGATAATCTTTAGCCATTTGGGGAGTCATGAAATTATCACGATTGGTATCCTTTTCAATCTCAGCAAGAGGTTTACCCGTGTGATGAGCGAGGATTCGATTAAGAGCATCACTAATACGTTGAGTTTCGCGGGCATGAATTTGGATATCGGTTCCTTGACCCTGATAGCCACCCAAAACCTGGTGAATCATAATCGTAGAATTTGGCAATGAGTAACGCTTGTTTGCAGCACCACCGGCTAAAATCAACGCTCCTGCGCTGCAAGCTTGGCCTAAGCAAAGCGTACTAACATCAGGTTTGATAAATTGCATGGTATCGTAAATTGAGAGAGCAGCTACAACTGAACCACCTGGAGAATTGATGTACAACGAAATATCTTTGTTAGGATCTTCGGACTCAAGAAAAAGCATTTGCGCAACTATCAGGTTCGCCATGATTTCTTCAACTTGGCCTACCATGAAAATAATGCGGTCCTTTAAGAGACGAGAGAAAATATCATAAGCTCTCTCACCTCGTGCTGACTGCTCAACAACCATCGGTACCAAATTTGCAACTAATTCATTACGTTCCCTGTCAATGCGGCTCATTAATTATTCTCCTTCCTTAGTATTAACAACTTCCTCAAAACTTAAGGTCTTTGGATTTACAGTAGCTTTTTCCAACAAGAATTGAATGGCCGACTCTTCTAACACCATCGACTCGACTTCAGCTAATAACTGAGGATTGCGATAGTACGAATCAATAAACTGCTGCGGTTGTAGGTAAACTTCAGCCATTTCAGTAATGCGCGCGCGCACACGTTCTGGATCAGATTTGATACTACCCGCTTTGATCACTTCTACCAATAACAGAGCTAATGCCACGCGGCGTTCTGCCTGCTGCACAAAGGGCTCGCGTGGCAACTCAATATCCGGATGTTTATGTTCTGGATGACCATGGTCATCCGCATGCGGCATACCGCTCTCACGCATGATGCGATGGATAGCCGCATTCTGCAGATGCTTGATTTCATCATCCACAGCAGCCTTGGGCAAAGTCATTGGATTTAACTCTAGCAACTTATCCAAAACTTTTGTTTTTAAACGATTATTCAAAGCTTGTTTCAGCTCGGAGCTCATTCCTCTACGGACCTGCTCTTTCAGCTTTTCAACACCGCCTTCTTTAAGGCCCATTTTTTCTACTAAAGCGTCATTTAATTCCGGCAATTTTCGCTCTAGGACCGTGTGAACTTTAATTTTGAACTCAGCAGCTTTACTCGCTAGCTGAGCAGCTTGGTAGTTTTCTGGAAATTGGAGATTTATGGTAGTCTCATCATTTGCTTTAACTCCGACCAAAGCTTCTTCGAAGCCTGGAATCATACGCTTAGCGCCTAATTCTAAATGAAAGTTTGAGGCTTTTCCGCCCTCAAAAGCTATACCATCCACAAAACCTTCGAAGTCGATATCGATAGCATCTCCCTCTTTAGCCGCCCGTTCTGCGGGCTCCCATTTAGCATGTTGTTCACGTAGCTTCTCTAGAGTCTTAGCTAGGTCAGAATCCTGCAATTCCGCTTCTGGCTTCTCAATTTGTACACCTTGTAAATCTTTGAGCTTGATCTCTGGAAAGACTTCGAAAGTCACATCAAATTCTAGTGCTTTATCTTTAGCAAAGGGCGTTGGTTCAATGCGTGGTCGACCGGCCATACGGATATCACTAGTTTTCACTGCGTCTTGTAAACTTGTTTCGATCAATTCCCAGCAAGCATCCTTTAGGATGTCTCGGCCAAAGCGCTGTTCGACTAATGCAAAAGGCACTTTACCAGGACGAAAACCATCCAGTTTGATCGTCTGAGTAACCTTTTTTAGGCCTTGTTGGTATTTGGCCTGAACTTGTTCGGCAGGGACTTGCATATGGATACGACGCTCTAAGCCGTCAAGACTTTCAACAGTAACTGTCATTAAAGACTCCGGGATTTTTTCTTTAGAGATTAGATAGTACGAGAGGAGAGACTCGAACTCTCACGGGTTGCCCCACTGGAACCTAAATCCAGTGCGTCTACCAATTCCGCCACACTCGCATGTGTTATAACCAAAACTTATATTGAGTTTCAGGTGTATAAGCTCGCACATTCTAGCGACAAGCTTCGCTCTATACAACCTTTTAGATGAGCTTTGTCATACCAAATGCGCCGTCAAGATGAGGCATACAACGCGCAGCTTGGGGTACGAGAGCTAAACGCCATTATCCCACCCACTAAATGCTTTACCAATGGATAGCCTGCATCACGCAGCAGCTTGGCCGCGATAGCACTTCGCCGACCTGAACGACAATAAATAATGATTTCTTGATTTTTATCTATTTCTGTTAGGCGATTTGATAGCTCATCAAGTGGAATTAAATGACCACCAAGATTCTGCTCTTGATGCTCATCAATACTTCTTACATCCAGTAGTAAAAAATCCTGCTTCTGCAAGCGCGACTTAAGCTCAGCAGCTGAAATAATCAGCGATAAATCACAGCTAGAAGCAATCAACAGTTCTTCGGCCGTTTTATGTTGCACGCATAATTCACAATTGGGATTTTGTTTAAACTTGAACTCGCGAAACGACATCATCATGGCATCAAATTTAAGCAAACGACCTGAGAGTGAGCTGCCAAGATTTAAAATCCATTTTAAAGTTTCGGTGGCTTGCAACATACCCATCATCCCGGGCAACACACCTAAAACTCCGCCCTCCTCACAATTGGGAATCAATTCAGCCGGCGGTATGTGCGGAAACAAACAACGGTAACAAGGTCCCTGCTTAGCCAGAAAAGTGGTACATTGACCTTGAAATCGGTCAACGCTTGCTGAAACAAAAGGCTTATTAAGATGGTAACAAAGATCATTAATTAAATAGCGCGTTGCGAAATTATCTGTACAGTCAGCGACAATATCATACTGGGCAAGCAGCTCTTCAGCATTAACCAAAGTTAAGCGCCGCACATAAGCATGAAGCTGCACATTAGGATTAAGTTTATGTAACACATTTTGCGCTATCTCGGCCTTTTTAGAACCAAGATGCTGAGCGCCATAAATAATTTGTCGCTGCAAATTACTGAGCTCAACTTCATCATTATCAATTACCCCTAAAGTGCCAACACCTGCTCCAGCTAAATACATTAATAATGGTGCCGCCAGACCTCCCGCACCCACGCACAGTACACGCGCCGCTTTTAGCTGTAACTGTCCAGCCAGCCCAAGTTCAGCCAGCTTTATCTGCTGGCTATAACGCTCTAGTTCTTCAGAACTCAATGCCATATCAAAATAACTCCAACATTTTTTTTGTTATAGCGATAGGATCAGCGGCCTGCGTAATTGCTGAAATCATAGCTACTCCTACAACACCGGTTGCCAACACTTCAGGGATGCGCGCTAGATTTATTCCACCAATGGCTACCAAAGGATAAGTGAGATGCTCGCACCAATACTTGAGCTCTTCTAAACCTTGTGGTGAGAATTTCATTATCTTGGTCGAGGTTGGAAAAATGGGGCCAAAAGCCAAATAGGAAGGCTTTATGCTCAAAGCCGTATTAATTTCATCTAAGCTATGTGTACTGACTCCTAAACGTAAACCAGCCTGGTGAAGTTGATTTAAATCCGCATCCTGTAAATCTTCTTGGCCTAAATGAACACCATAAGCGCCGTATTCAATAGCCAGCTGCCAATAATCGTTAATAAACAAACGAGCGTGATACTGTTTTGCAAGTGCCACAGCGGACTCGATCTCATGGTGCAAAACAGCCTGAGCCACATTTTTAATACGTAACTGAATGGTATTGATGCCTAAAGGCAATAACTTTGCCAGCCAAGCCGCTGAATCAACAATAGGATATAAATTAATAGGCGTTGGCCCGATGGGTAGAAAGCAGTGCTTCATGAGTTTTGCTCTTGATGCCAAAACAAGGTATCCATTAAAGGCGTGCTGGCATTAGCTATATTACGCTCCGAAATCATACCAGCTTGAAAAGCGGCTCGCCCAGCCTTCACAGCATTATTAAACGCACCGGCCATTTTAATAGGATCTTGGGCTAGTGATACCGCTGAATTAAGTAAGAGGCCATCAAAGCCCATTTCCATTGCTTGCACTGCATGCGAGGGCCTGCCAATCCCTGCGTCAATAATTAAATTAATTTCCGGAAAGCGGTCACGCAACATGCTTAAGGCGTATGGGTTCAACAAACCTCGTCCTGAACCGATGGGTGCGGCCCATGGCATTAAGATGCGACAACCCAAATCAACTAAGCGTTGGCATAAAATCAGATCTTCCGTGCAATAAGGAAAAATCTCAAAACCCTCTTTCAGCAATACTTCAGCAGCCTTGACCAATTCGAATGGATCCGGCTGCAAACTTTGCTCGTCACCCACCACCTCTAATTTGATCCAATGGGTATCGAATATTTCACGCGCCATTCGCGCGACAGTGATAGCCTCTTGCGCGGTGCGACAACCGGCAGTATTGGGTAATACGCAGCGCGCTGTTTTTTTAATCGCCTCCCAGAATTGATTATTCTGCTGAGCTTCAAGACTTTGTCGGCGCAATGATACGGTCACGATGTCAGCACCAGATGCCTGAATCGCATCGACCATGCAGGCAAGTGAAGGATATTGCGCCGTACCTAACAATAATCGACTAGCAAGTTCTTTAGCTGCTAATGACCACATCTCAACCCCCTTGCATCGGCGCCACAGTTTCTATCACATCACCTTCATGTAAAAATGTGGTCGCATGAAGAGGACGTGGCACGAAGTCTTGATTGACCGCCACAGCAAAATGCGTATCAACAAAGCCTTGTGCCAATAATAGTTGCTCCAAGTTTTGCTCGCCATCAACTGTTAGTGCTTTACTATTGAGCATAATTTTTAACATCTATATTCTCCCAAAATCTTGAATATTTAACAGCTTGTAATCCTTCTTTTAAATAACAGGCTAGCTCATGTGCCAAAACAGGTGCGATTAAAAAACCATGACGATATAAGCCATTAATCGCAATCAAACCCTGCGTAAATTTAATTTTAGGGTTGTGATCGGCTAAAGTGGGTCGGCAGTGCGTCATAGTTTTTATCACTCGTGCTTCGGCAAAACCTGGATGTACATAATAAGCAGCTGACAGTAATTCCAAAGCAGTACGCACAGAAATCTGACTATAATCTTCAGCTTCAATTTCGCTAGCACCCAAAATATAAATATCATCTGGTCGTGGCGCTAAATACAATGAATAGCGTGGATGCAATAGACGAATCAGATGCTTAATTTTCACCTCAGGTGCTTTAAGCCACAGTAATTCACCACGCACCGCTCGCAAGTCTTCAAACT
>JBDNGR010000093.1:0-6196 GCA_041689165.1 Coxiellaceae bacterium | reverse complement strand
CACCAGTATTCATATTCAGGAATTAACTTGTGTGGCTCGTGACACAAAGCTTGGGCCTGAAGATATTAGTGCTGATATTCCAAATGTTGGTGAGGGTGCACTACGTAAGTTAGATGAGTCTGGTATTGTCCATATTGGTGCTGAAGTGAATACCGGTGATATTTTAGTCGGAAAGGTCACGCCAAAGGGTGAAACGCAATTAACTCCAGAAGAGAAACTATTACGCGCCATCTTTGGTGAAAAAGCTTCTGATGTTAAAGATAGTTCATTGCGCGTTCCGCCAGGAATGAACGGAACTGTTATTGACGTACGAGTTTTCACCCGTGAAGGTGTGAAAAAAGATGAACGCTCTTTAGCAATTGAAAAAGCTGAATTTGAAAAAGCGAAGAAAGACTTAAATGATGAATTACGTATCAGAGAAGATGCGTTGTTTAATGGTTTAATGCAGCAGCTTGTAGGCAAAGATGTTTCTGGTGGACCTAATAAATTGAAAGCCGGTACTAAATTAACCGAAGAGTATTTATTGGAATTGCCACGTGATAAATGGTTTGACATTCGTTTAAAGAATGATGCCACCACACAACAACTTGAAGCCGCTCAAACCAGCTTTAAAAACCTTCATGAAGAACGTGATACTAAACTAAAAATTGTGCAACAAAAATTAACGCAGGGTGACGATTTGGCGCCTGGTGTTATCAAGATAGTTAAAGTTTATTTAGCTGTTAAACGTCGTATTCAGCCAGGGGATAAAATGGCGGGTCGCCATGGTAACAAGGGTGTTATCTCGACTATTGTTCCTGTGGAAGACATGCCGTACTTGGCGGATGGTACGCCAGTCGATATCGTTTTAAATCCCTTAGGTGTGCCTTCACGTATGAACGTAGGACAAGTATTAGAGACTCACTTAGGTTGGGCTGCTAAAGGTTTGGGACTTAAGATTGGTCAGATGTTAGAGCAGCAAGAAACTGTAACTAAAGTTCGCCAATACTTAAAATCCTTGTATGAAATGGGCAAGAGTCAGCAATTCAATGTAGATCTTTTGAGTGATCAAGAAGTGATTACATTGGCACAAAACTTGAAACAAGGTTTACCGATTGCGACACCTGTGTTTGATGGTGCAACTGAAACTGAAATTAAAGAGTTGTTGAAGATGGCAGGCTTACCAGCCTCAGGTCAGGCGCCTTTGACTGATGGTCGTACTGGTCGTGTTTTCGAGCGTCCAGTGACTATTGGTTATATGTACATGCTTAAGTTGAATCACTTGGTGGATGACAAGATGCATGCACGTTCTACCGGTTCTTATAGCTTAGTTACTCAGCAGCCGCTGGGTGGTAAAGCGCAATTTGGTGGTCAACGTTTTGGTGAGATGGAAGTTTGGGCGCTCGAAGCTTATGGCGCCGCTTACACTCTTCAAGAAATGTTAACCGTGAAATCGGATGACGTGAATGGCCGTACACGTATGTATAAAAACATTGTAGATGGTAATCATCGTATGGATGCTGGTATGCCTGAATCCTTTAACGTATTGGTTAAAGAAATCAGATCCCTGGGTATCGATATTAGCTTGGAAGAAGATTAATTCATTCAAAAACTTGTAGAGGCTGGTCCCTGTGCCCGCCCTCTATAAGTTGGATTGATGTTTATTAGTATAGGGGAATCACCGGGGATTCCCAAAATATTTGTTTATCAACCAGGAGAAACACCTTGGCCGCAATAATGAAAGATCTGCTCAAGCAACTTAGAGTTAACCGAAATGCTGCAGAATTCGATGCGCTGCGAATTAAATTAGCATCACCCGATGAAATTCGTTCATGGTCTCACGGTGAAGTTAAGAAACCAGAAACCATTAATTATCGAACTTTTAAACCTGAACGCGAAGGTTTGTTTTGTGCCATGACTTTTGGCCCGATTAAGGACTACGAATGTTTGTGTGGCAAATACAAGCGTTTGAAACACCGTGGTGTTATTTGTGAAAAGTGTGGTGTTGAAGTAACACTGGCTAACGTACGTCGTGAACGTATGGGCCATATCGAACTAGCTAGTCCAGTGGCGCACATTTGGTATTTAAAATCTTTACCTTCTCGTATTGGTTTGCTCTTGGATATGACCTTGCGTGATATTGAACGTGTTTTATATTTTGAAGCTTATGTAGTGACAGAGCCTGGTATGACCCCACTTGAAAAAGGTCAGTTGCTGAGTGAGGAAGCTTACTTAGATTCTCTAGAGGAATATGGTGATGATTTCGAAGCGATGATGGGCGCGGAAGCGATCCAATCTTTATTAAAGCAAATCAATTTGCAAGAAGAAGTCGATTTACTGCGCGAAGAATTACCAAAAACTTCTTCTGAAACCAAAATCAAGAAATACACCAAACGTCTTAAAGTGCTAACCGCATTCTTAGATTCTGGTAACCGACCTGATTGGATGATTTTAAGCGTTTTACCGGTATTACCACCTGATTTACGTCCTTTAGTGCCTTTAGATGGCGGTCGCTTTGCGACTTCTGATTTAAACGATTTGTATCGTCGAGTCATCAACCGTAATAATCGTTTAAAACGTTTGTTAGACCTAAATGCACCAGACATCATTGTGCGTAACGAAAAACGTATGCTGCAAGAAGCGGTTGATGCGCTCTTGGATAATGGCCGTCGTGGTCGTGCGATTTTAGGTTCAAACCGTCGCCCATTAAAATCTCTTGCAGATATGATCAAGGGTAAGCAAGGTCGTTTCCGCCAAAACTTATTGGGTAAACGTGTTGACTACTCAGGTCGTTCTGTAATTGTAGTAGGCCCAAACTTAAAACTACATCAATGCGGTTTGCCAAAGAAAATGGCTTTGGAGTTATTTAAACCATTTATCTTCAGTAAATTACAATTCCGCGGTTTAGCGACTACGATTAAAGCAGCCAAGAAAATGGTGGACCAAGAAGTACCAGAAGTTTGGGATATCTTGGAAGAAGTTATTCGCGAACATCCTGTATTACTTAACCGTGCACCAACTTTGCACCGCCTAGGTATTCAAGCTTTTGAACCTCTATTGATTGAAGGTAAAGCCATTCAGCTACATCCCCTTGTCTGTACTGCTTATAACGCCGACTTTGACGGTGACCAAATGGCGGTACACGTGCCTCTTACTTTAGAAGCACAACTTGAGGCGCGGGTGTTGATGATGTCAACTAATAACGTACTTCACCCGGCCAATGGTGAACCGATTATTGTGCCGACCCAAGACGTGGTCTTGGGCTTGTATTATATGACGCGTGAACGCATCAATAGTTGTGGCGAAGGTATGATCTTTGCTGACGGTGATGAAGTATTACGCGCCTACGAAAATAAAGTAGTGGGCCTGCAAGCCTGTATTAAAGTTCGTATTCAAGAAACTTTAATTGATGAAGATGGCAATCGTGATACACGAACTCGCTTGGTAAATACGACTGTTGGTCGTGTCTTATTGTGGGAAATTGTGCCTAAAGGCCTGGCGTTTGAGTTGATTGACCAGGCAATGACCAAGAAAGCTGTTTCACGTTTGCTGAATACTTGTTATCGAATTCTTGGTGTGAAAGAAACTGTAATTTTTGCTGACCAACTGATGTATACCGGTTTTCGTTTTGCAACGTACTCAGGTGTGTCTATCGGGATTGATGATTTAGTTATCCCAGAAGAAAAAGGCAAGATTATTGCTAAAGCAGATGAAGAAGTGCGCGAAATTGAGCGTCAATTTGCCTCAGGTTTGGTAACACAAGGTGAACGTTATAATAAGGCGATTGATATTTGGTCACGTACCAACGATCAAGTTGCTAAAGCGATGATGGAAAAAATTGCCGTTGAAAACGTGCAAACCAAAGATGGTAGAACTGTTCAGCAAGCTTCCTTTAACTCGGTTTATATGATGTCAGATTCCGGTGCGCGAGGTTCAGCTGCACAGATACGTCAGTTGGCCGGTATGCGTGGTTTGATGGCAAAGCCGGATGGCAGCATTATTGAAACACCGATTACGACCAACTTCCGTGAAGGTTTGGACGTATCGCAATACTTTATTTCTACCCACGGTGCGCGTAAAGGTTTGGCCGATACCGCATTGAAAACGGCAAACTCAGGTTATCTAACTCGTCGTTTAGTAGACGTTTCACAAGACTTAGTGGTGACCGAGCACGATTGCGGCACTGAAAATGGTTTAATGATGCGACCACATGTAGAGGGTGGTGATGTTGTAGAGCCTTTGCATGAGCGTGTGTTAGGTCGAGTAGTTGTAGAAGATGTGATTGATCCACGTAGCAACGAAACATTAGTTGAATCAGGTACTATGTTAGATGAGCGCTTAGTGGCACTGGTTGAAGAACATGGTATCGACCAAGTTAAAGTTCGTTCAGCCATTACTTGTAAAACACATCATGGTATCTGTTCACTTTGCTATGGTCGCGATTTAGCGCGTGGACACCTCGTTAACGTCGGTGAAGCGGTCGGTGTGGTAGCGGCGCAATCCATTGGTGAACCAGGAACTCAGTTAACGATGCGTACCTTCCACATCGGGGGTGCGGCTTCTCGTGCAACTGCTGCAAACAATGTTCAAGTTAAAACTGAAGGGGTGGTCAAACTACAAAACTTCAAAACGGTGGAGCAACCTAGTGGTGCGTTAGTGGCTGTTTCTCGATCAGGTGAAGTAGTGGTTCAAGACTTCAATGGTCGTGAGCGTGAACGCTATAAAGTACCTTACGGTGCGGTAATTACAGCGCGCGAAGGCGACAAAGTTAAACCCGGACAAATTATTGCCAAATGGGACCCACATACTCACCCAATTGTCACAGAAGTGAACGGACATCTGCAATTTGTAGATTTAGTGGATGGTATTACCGTTATTCGTCAAACCGATGAGCTAACCGGCTTAAGTAGTTATGTAGTAACCAATCCTAAGCAACGCAGTAACGCGGGTAAAGAATTGCGTGCAATGTTGCGGGTAGTGGACGCTAAAGGTAATGGGGTATTCTTGCCAGGTAGTAGTGTACCTGCACACTACTTCCTACCAGAAGGCGCGATTATTACTTTAAGTGATAATGCGCCTGTTATGATTGGTGATGTATTGGCCCGTATCCCACAAGAAACTTCGAAAACTCGTGATATTACCGGTGGTTTACCACGCGTAGCTGATTTATTCGAAGCTCGTACACCAAAAGATGCGGCTATCTTGGCTGAAATTTCAGGTCAGGTCAGCTTCGGTCGTGATACTAAAGACAAGGGTCGTTTAATCATCACAGCTTCTGATGGAACTGTGCATGAAGAATTGATTCCTAAATGGCGTCATGTCAGCGTATTCGAAGGTGAGTTTGTGAACCGCGGTGAGGTAATCGCCGAAGGTCCAAGTAATCCGCACGATATCTTACGTTTATTAGGTGTGAATGCTTTGGCTGACTACATCGTTAATGAAGTTCAAGAAGTTTATCGTTTACAAGGCGTGAAGATTAACGATAAACATATTGAAGTAATCGTTCGTCAAATGTTGCGTAAAGTAACGGTAGCAGATGTGGGTTCAAGCGCGTTCTTAAAGGGTGAGCAAGTTGAGTTTGCAGATGTTCGTGAACAAAATGAACAGTTGCGCGCCGATGGTGATGTTGAAATTAGTTTCGATCCTATGTTGCTAGGTATTACCAAAGCTTCATTAGCGACCGAATCCTTTATTTCAGCAGCGTCCTTCCAAGAAACAACGCGTGTTCTGACCAGTGCCTCTGTGTCAGGCAAACGTGATGCTTTACGTGGCTTGAAAGAAAATGTGATCGTTGGTCGTTTGATTCCTGCCGGAACAGGCTTTGCTCATCACCAAGCACGTCGCCAAGAACAGAAGGTGGCGAATGTAGTTGAAGTGGTTGAAGAAAAAGAAGTAACAGCGGGCGAAATCGAACAAGCCTTGAGTGAAGCTTTGAAATCTTCAGAGCAAGATCAAGACAAAACCTAGAGCTTGAAGCTAGTTTAAAAAAGGCGCTTAAAAGCGCCTTTTTTATAGTTAAAATTCAATAACACGGTATTAATCAACCTTGTTTAGTATCTATTATTTGGGGAATGCATAGTAAGCGGTTAATTAAGCACAGGGTTGCGCATATACCCATCGTAGCTCAAGATGCGAGTTGTAAGTTCCATCTTGACTCGCATTAGCCCGCGTCCTCAATCACAAAAGCTCGAAAGAGCCCCACTATTCCTTCGCTTTT
>JBDNGR010000092.1:0-2764 GCA_041689165.1 Coxiellaceae bacterium | reverse complement strand
GGAGCTTGTTGTTTTTCATCGAGCAATCGTTGCAGGCTTTGTCGCACTGAGTTGGGATGCGGCACTTCTTTCGCGAGCGCATCGGTCATCGCTTCTCCCAGCAGTTGTGCTGCATAATCGTCGAGTAAATCCATCAATTGTTTGCTGGTGGATCGAAGTGAATATCCGCGTGCGGCAGCTACAATAAGAAATGCGTTTGCACAGTCGATGAAATGCGTTAAACGATCTTGACCGCGATGATGGCGTGCGTGTTTTTTTCGTAACATGAGTGTTGCAATATGATCTTCACATTCGATCTGAGCACCTTTACCTTAAGATCGCGAATGACATGCTTTAATATTTACGCCATCAAGAATTGTCACAGACTCAAGGGTCGCATGAATCGTGAGGGATTTTCTGACTTGATCATGCGGCACAGAATAATCATTTAAATCAAAGCGTGCATACGGTATTTTAGAAATCGAAACGGTTTCGATCGATTGAATTTCCGGTTCAGAACTCGTCATTTCAACCGAAAGAAGTACAACACTTTCCATGACAAAGGTGTTTTGTTTATCGTGAGGGCTTCGAAATTCAGCAACGGTAACAAGGGTTCATAGCCCCGTCATTTTAACTGATAAAATAATCGATTGTCTGAGTAAAGGACGTGAAGTCAGAAGAGCTGTGTAAAAAATGGTCTTGTGGCCTGCGCCGTTTCATAGCGGGTTGAGATAGCCGTCCACACTTGCTATTAATTCAGTATGTTTTCTGGCAATTCCTGCTGACAAGGTAGCTAAATTTAAACGCACTGCTTCATGGTATTGCTTCAAGTCTGTTTCTGCCCTTTCTAAATCGATTCCCATTTGTGTATGATGCACATGGATATAGGTTCCGATTTCAGATAATGATCTATCACTTGCATCAGCTAAGGACATTTTTCTACCTTTTTCTTTGCTTTGACAGGGTTTACCACTATAGAGATCTCTCATTACTTCATCAGCCATGAGGGTTCTTCTACTATTTTTTGCTGCATTTCTAAAAATATCTCTCATAAAGTCGGCATATTCATAGTTATAAAGACCGTTACCTTCTTCAAATCCTTTAAAAATCTTTTCATTTAGATAAAAATCAGGTCGATCAGGCACTCTAAAGTCCAGCATTTTCCATTTTTCACCTTGTCCAGTGACTTCAATACGGCCGAAATTTGTAGGGTTTGTCGTAACATCCAATAAGCCAAAAATTCTTGATAATATATCGAATGTAATTATCGCTTTTCTTGTTGAATCATATTCAGGGTTTTCTATAGCGCTTTTACACGCTTCTTTCTTTTCTTCAAATAAGACAAAGCTTTTCGGCTTTCCAGGTACTTTAGTAAAACCAATATCTTGCGTTGCGATGTAAAAGCCACCGGGTGACACGGGATTAAAAAAGAAATGTGTTTTGGGGCCATAACCCATATATTCCAGTACCTTGTAAATGAAGAGTTCTTTTGGATCAGGTGGTTTTGCAGAGCCTACATGACTTGTACTACCATTTTGATGCGTTTTAATAAAATATCTGATTCTATGCACCGACTCAGAATCCTTCAGCCTGTAAACGATAGTCATGACTGTACCCAGTTGCACTCCACTATTTTTAGTGTTGAAAGAGATCCCATCAGCGGGGATCTCTCTTCCTTGGCTTTCAAATACGCTTTTAAAATAAAGAGTCGCTGCTTTATGAATAGATTTGACTAATATATTAACGTATTGAAATAATATTTTTGCAATGTTGATATGCTCTTTGTATAAAAGAGGATTACTGCTAACAAAGTCAAAAATAACTTCTATACGAGCTGATAGAGCTTCTGCCCCTTCTTTTTTTTCTCTAAGCTTGCTGGCAGGCAAGCTGTTTAATCGTGTTATTTCCACTTTTATCGAATCCCATTCATTAAACGCGGCTTGATTTTCTTTAGCCACTTTTGTCATCATTTCTAATGATGTGGGGTCAGCAACAATTTGCTTTGCAACAATAGGTGAAAGAACTGAAATATAGGGTTCGCCTGATGCCGTTAAAAGGTGTATTAATAAATTTTCTGGGTTAAAACTCCCCGCTTCAACTATAGAACGTAGCTCCTCTACAAGCAGTGCATCATGCAGCTGTTGTTGTTGGATTGATGATAATTTATGTTTTTCAGTTATCGTTGAAATAATTTCTGTTGGATAAGGCATGGCTGGCTTCTCACTTGATGATAGTAGCTTGGCAATATGGCTAAATTTCAAATAGGGATCTATTTTTAAAGTTTTTTATGCCAAATGTCTAATTTTAATTATAAATATCTGTAACAGCCTTTTAGAAATATCCCCTTTGAGTCATATATACCCATCGCACCTCAAGATGTGAAGCTAGGCTTCCACCTTAAGTCGACTTTGAGGCGTTCTTCAATCACAAAAAGCTTGAAATAGACTAACTATTCCTCGCCTTTTGCTCAATCAGAACGCCGCAACTTCTCGCAATCTGAAACCCTAGCTTCGCATCTTGCGCTACGATGGGTATATATTCGAAAGATGTTAACGATATTGTCGAAGCAAGAGCTCGGAAGGGCAGTTGCAGGGAAGCAGAGAGTCGATGTTTTTATTGAGCGTGGTGGATAGTTCGGCTAACACATGTTTTAAATAAGCATAAGCTTCAACTCGGTGGATTTTGCAAGTCTGAATGAGAGAGTCAATAACAGCCGCCGCCTTAGCACCCTCAGGATTATCCGAGAACAACCAGTTCTTTCGACCTATCGCAAAATCCTTCATTG
>JBDNGR010000091.1:0-7062 GCA_041689165.1 Coxiellaceae bacterium | reverse complement strand
GTCAATTAGAGGCCGTGGGTGGCGAAAGCTATTTATATGAGTTGGTCAGTAATACGCCAACGGCGGCCAATGTCGTAGCTTATGCTGAGATTGTGCGGGAACGCTCCATCTTACGCCAGCTGATTGAAACGGCCACCGATATTGCAGAAAGTGCTTTTAATCCCGATGGACGCGCAACTAAAGAGCTGCTAGATGCTGCAGAACAGCAAGTTTTTAGGATTTCTGAGCAGCGCAGTCGCGGGCAAGGGCCGGTTCCCATAGCTGATCTCTTAGCTAAAACGGCGGATCGCATTGATACCCTGTATCACTCGGGTGGCACGATGACCGGTATCACCACCGGTTTTACAGATTTCGATCAAATGACTTCTGGTTTGCAGGAAGGGGATTTGATTGTGGTGGCGGGACGTCCATCTATGGGTAAAACCACTTTTGCGATGAACATCGCTGAGAATTCGGCTATGAAGCATAGTGTCGGAGAAAACGCTAAGCCGACTTTGATCTTTAGTATGGAAATGCCTGCAGAATCTTTAGTGATGCGTATGTTGTCCTCTTTGGGGCAGGTTGATCAACATCGAGTTCGAACGGGCAAGTTGGGTGAGTCTGAGTGGCCAGCTATTACCTCAGCGATTAGTATCTTGTCTGAGGCTAAAATTTATATTGATGACACAGCGGCTTTAACACCGACAGAATTGCGCTCACGAGCGCGTCGTATTGCGCGTGAGCATAAGGGCTTAAACTTGATCGTGATCGACTACTTACAACTGATGCAGGTATTTGGTCCGAAAGAAAATCGTACCACTGAAATTTCTGAAATCTCTCGCTCTCTAAAAGCATTGGCTAAAGAATTAAGTGTGCCGGTCATTGCTTTATCGCAGTTAAACCGTGGTTTGGAACAACGTCCCAATAAGCGTCCTATTATGTCTGATTTGCGGGAATCCGGTGCGATTGAGCAGGATGCCGATCTGATTGCTTTTATTTATCGGGATGAGGTTTATCACGAAGATAGTCCTGAAAAAGGAATGGCTGAAATTATTATTGGTAAGCAACGTAACGGGCCTATCGGAACTATTAGATTAACCTTCCAAGGTCAATACACACGTTTTCTTAATAATGCTTCGAATAATATGATGTCAAGCTACGCACCTTTCGGGAGCGAGGCATGAAACGCGGCACCATTGCCACCATTGATTTAGCAGCGCTCAAACATAATTTTTCACTCATCCAAACCAAACTCCCCAATCATCCTATCATTGCAATGGTTAAAGCGAATGCTTATGGTCATGGGGCTATTGCTGTAGCTCGAGCTTTAAATCAAGCGACCGCTTTTGGTGTGGCCACTTTAACGGAAGCGCTGGAATTACGCGAAGCGGCTATCGAGCAAGAAATTATTTTGCTAGCCGGTTTTATTGATGCAACAGAAATCTCCTTATTAATTAAACATAAGCTAACAGCTGTGATACACAGCGTTCAGCAAGTAAAAATTCTTGAGAACCCAGTTAATTCAGTGCCATTGAAAGTGTGGATCAAGATCGATACTGGTATGCATCGCCTGGGTTTTTTACCGGAAGTCTTTAATGAAATGCATGAACGTTTGGAAAACTGTGTCAATGTGCAAAAACCTATTGGTTTGATGACCCATTTAGCAACAGCAGATTGGCCGCATTCTCAAGTTACCATTCAACAACTGCAAAAATTTTCGCGTTTAACCAAAGCCTATGTTGGGCCTAAAAGTGTCGCGAATTCAGCTTTAATTTTGGGGGATTTTCCATTGACTGATGCCAACGAATGGTTGCGTCCAGGCATTATGTTGTATGGAGTTTCACCATTTTCGGGTGTGTCGGGCACTGATTATGGATTGCAGGCGGTCATGACCTTAAAAACAAAGATCATTGAAACTAAGTTAATTCCTCTCGGTGAAAAAGTGGGCTACGGCTGTACTTGGCAAGCCGCGGAAGAAACGCTAATAGGCATTGCTAGCATCGGCTATGGTGATGGTTATCCCCGTAGCGTTAAAAATGGTACGCCCGTGTTAATTAATGGCATACGCTGTTCGATTGTGGGTCGTGTTTCGATGGATATGATTGCTATTGATCTCCGTTCTAATCCTAGTACCCAGGTGGGTGATGAAGTTATTTTGTGGGGTAAAGATCTCCCCATTGAAGAAATCGCTTTGAATGCGGATGGTTTCACCTATGAAATGTTGTCAGGTATTACGCGTCGTGTTGAGCATCACTATGAAGAGGGGAGAAGCTAAATGCAAAAGGCTGTATTGAATCACGCGAAATATAAATGGTTTGGGATTTTTATCTGTGCTTTAGGGGCGTTTTTTTATTGCTACGAATACATCTTGCGTATTGAGCCGAGTGTCATGGTGCCGCAATTAATGCAAAGCTTTCAACTGAATGCACAAGGCATTGGTTGGTTAGTGGGCATGTATTATTATGCTTACACCCCAATGCAGGCAGTGGTGGGTATTAGTACGGATTATTGGGGGCCACGTAAAGTTTTAGTGGGTGCGCTTAGCTTGTGTGCGATTGGGGCTTTATTGTTTGGTTTTAGTCAGAGTGTGCTAGTGGCAGCTGCTGGCCGTTTGCTAATGGGAATGGGTAGTGCTTTTGCCTTTGTTTGCGCGTTAAAGCTGGCTTCACTTTGGTTGCATCAAAAATATTTTGCTTTGTTTGCTGGTATTACCACATCTTTGGGCATGATTGGAGGCATGTTTGGTGATATTGGTATGCAACATGTGGTGGATCGCTTTGATTGGCAGCAGGTGTTGATCGCGAGTTCCATCGTCGGTTTTTGCTTGGTTCCGATTTACTGGTTCGCCATACCAGATAACTCGCGTTTTAAAAGCTCACAATCAACTAAGCCAAGCTCTATCAAATCTTTGATGGAAGGCTTCGTTGACATGTTTTGCACTCCTCAAATGTGGTTGAGTGGTTTGATTGGCTGTATGTTGTACTTATCTTTATCCGCTTTTGGTGAGATTTGGGGTATCCCGTATTTGCAAAGCATTAAAGGCATTGATCACGATTTAGCTGCTAAATTAAATTCACTCGTATTTTTTGGTTGGTTAATTGGTTCGCCCATTAGTGGTTGGCTGTCGGACTATCTAAAATCTCGGCGCATTCCCTTGCTTTTCGGTAGTTTATTAGCTGCGGCTTGTATTGCTATTGTTATATTTGCTAATGTAACTGATATTCGAATTCTGGCGGTATTACTATTTGCTTTTGGTTTCTTTTGCAGTAATGAAATACTGTGTTTTGCGGTGGCGCGTGAAAGCACACCGTTAAACCAGGCGGCTACTGCAATTGGTTTTACCAATATGCTCATCATGTTGGGTGGAATGGTTACTCAGCCTTTAGTCGGTTCGATGCTAGACTGGGTGTGGCAGGGGACTTATGTGAATGGTATTCGTGCCTATAGTGCTGCTGATTTTCATCATGCACTTATTATCTTGCCAGTAGCCATGGTGATTTCAGCAGGCTTTGCCTGGTTTTTGAAAGAGACTTATAGCAATGAATGAACACGAGGATTTAGGCCGAATTCGATGGAAATGTCGCCGAGGCATGTTAGAGCTCGATTTGATGTTGTTGAAATTTATTGAGCACGATTATGTCTCATTAAGTGATGCTGAAAAACATATTTTCGAATTGCTGTTAGACGAACCTGATCCTGTTCTGCAAGACTATCTATATGGACTTGCCTTGCCTGGTAATCCTCAAGTCTCAGGATTGATTAAAAAAATTAGAAAAAAATAGGAGTGTGCTATGTCAAGGCATGATGCTGAAATTCATGATTTGGGTAAAATTTTTTCCAGTTTGGATCTTGGAGGTGCTCGTAAGAGGATGCGAGTTAATGCTATCGAATTTACCCAAGCTTCAGTAAGCGATACGTTTGCCGATGGAGGGAAATTGGCTGACCTAAGCTATCAGCTCATTACTAAAACTGTTGAGCCCAAATCGATTGCACCCATTCGCGTAGTTTGCTGGGGAGGCAGGTATTTTACTCTAGATAATCGCCGCTTGCGTGTATTCAAAGATGCTTTCATTGCAGAAATCGACGTTATTGAGTGTTCGTTAGCTGATCGAAGTATTAAAGGCGAGTTTAACTTTAAGAGAAGCGCAAAGAGCTCTACAGATGCAGGTGTGATTCGCTCTTTAGCCAGTTCTGGCCCTGCGCCATCGCATGATAATGGAGTCTATGTGTTCACCCGTGTAGTGCTGAGGTGGACGCCTGAGCAGGTTCTGCAAACTAATTGGGTTATAAACAAAGCTTCCGAGCCCTCTTTGCCCACACGTTATAGTGATCAGTTGACTTACTATCCTGCTTTCCTACCTTTTATTCTTGAAGAGGCGCGAGCTATTTTGGCTGCTGGAATTGAGGCCTTTAGCCGAGACGCGACTAAGGCCACTGATAGAGCTGAACTTTTGGAGTTTAAGGCATCTAAGCGTTTTGATAAACCTTGTACCATTCAACTCAAACGCCTTGTTTCGCGAGCTACTTCGCAAGTTAAATCAGGGGATGCTTATTTATTAATCAGTGAGGTAGGTGGATTTTCCGCGCTGGCTCTATCGACTAATCCTAGGAATGAAGTTGCACAGGACAATGAAGTTGCACAGGACTATGTTAGCTTCAAGCTCATAGCTGCAGAAGATGATCGTGCTGCCGGATTATTTCATTCCGGTACCAAGTGGACAATGGTTTATCTGGGTTCGCTCGTATCTGTAATGCGGATGTATGATGTTTGTTATACTGCACCGGATTTGTCTGATTTAATGCACCCCTTACTCACAGGGGCGAACCCATTGCCTCATGCATCACTAGGCTATCCCCGCACTTCTCCATTGGTAACTCCTGATCCAGCACGAAGATTGCTTGATAGGGAAAGAGTGTTGCTTGCAAAACTAAACTCTTCACAACAAGAAGCTATTGGCAATTTCTTAAAGTTAGAGGCCGGAATAGAATTGATTCAAGGCCCTCCTGGGACTGGGAAGACAACAACAATTGTGAGTTTGCTTA
Organism: Coxiellaceae bacterium; assembly: GCA_041689165.1. GTDB lineage: Bacteria > Pseudomonadota > Gammaproteobacteria > Coxiellales > Coxiellaceae > CAIQCE01. The sequence goes on along the minus strand of JBDNGR010000091.1, from coordinate 2,040 downwards.
ATTTGTTGGTGAGCCGTAAAGAACGTACACTCGTGGCAGCGCCTTCTAACAAGGCTGTGCAAGTGTTGGTGGAGCGTTTTGTGACTGAGCACTCTAAGGTGGCTGTCGCATTTGTTGGAGCGGATGAACGCTTGCCGGAAGCTAACACAATTTTAAATAGTGTATTCATTCATAAATACGGCCAATTACAAATAGATTTTTTAGAATCGCGTATAGAACTAATTTCTAGCCTAGGTTCAGATCTAACCGCTATAGATTCTTCTGCAGATAGCACTCATCGGTCGCCGCGTATTCAAGTTTTCTTAAGATCAGCCCAAGAAGTGCTCACGACAATGTTGCCAAGCTTTAAAGTGTGGGTTGAAAACAATAAGCTCTATAATTTTACGTTTTTACCGCCTGCTTCTTTAGATCGAGTGATCGAGCAAGTAGGAAAAGTCGCTGAACTTTGTCAAAATCTAGAACGTAAATATATCAGTGGGACAATTAAACTCGGTGATTTGAGTTCACAACTGCTGTGGGAGCTGAGTCAGCTGAACAGTTGCTTTATTCAGCTTAGCTCAAGCATCGCCATAGCTGATCAAGACGAAACTTCCAATGGATTAGAAGCACAAATGCTCAATAATTCTTCCTTAGTCTTCTCCACTCTAAGTGTAATGGGCAGAAAAGCCTGCAAAGAGATGAGAGGAGTGGACAATGTAATTATTGATGAGGCTGGCCAATCAGTTGAAGCCGAAACCCTAATTGCGTTAGTGAGAAAGCCGCGTCGCGTCTTGCTCATAGGTGATATAAAGCAATTGCCTGCTACAGTCATTTCTCCTTTGGCTGAAGAAAAGGGTTTTGGTCGGTCTTTGATGGAGCGCTTAGACAAATGCGGACGCCATGCCGCGCTACTTAACATACAGTATCGTATGCATCCTGCCATCAGCCAGTGGCCTTCACGCCAATACTACAGAGGCGAACTTCAGGATCATGCTTCAGTCAGTTTAGAGAGTCGTAATTTGCTAGCTCTTCGAGCGGCCCCAATGCACGTGTCTCCTTATGCTTTTCATCATGTAGCGGGAGAGGAGGAAGAATCAGCAAAGAGCTATCGTAATCTTGCTGAAGCAGATCATATCCACAACATACTTCTGGAGCTAAAAAGCCGCGGTATTAACCCAGAAACGCAGGTTGGAATTATAAGTTTTTACTCAGCGCAAGTGAAGGCTATAAAATCGCGCTTGAGTGCGGATTTCTCTGCTATCCGTGTTTCGAGTGTTGACGCGTATCAAGGCGATGAAGCGGATATCATTATCATTTCTTTTGTGCGTGCTAATTCACGCGGTGCAATCGGCTTTGTTAAAGATATTCGCCGCCTGAATGTGGCTTTGACGCGTGCACGCCATGCCTTGATTATGATAGGCAATGCTATTGCTCTAGAAAGACAAAGTCATGACCTGGCCATCTTGATTGGAGATGCAAGAGCTAGAAGAGTTCTACATGAACCTAGGGTGATGAGTACAACAGTGACGCGTCTCATCGCTGATGCCACAAGCTTAGTGCTTGGTGTCTCTGCAAAAAAAACGCGTACTAGAGGACCATGTCACTATTTCAATGGTAGTCCGGGCTCCTGTCTAAAAAGAGAGGGGTGTGACTTTAGTCATGACCTAAAGATAGCTATACCGCCTCCTGCGCCTGCCAAAGCTGTTTCTCCGATGGTGACTCCCGCACCATCTCGCTTTACCACGAGCGCCACTTCACGAGGGCCTGCAGAAGATCGAGTTTATAAAACAGCTTTGTGTGTTAACCATACAAGTGCGCGAGGTTGTAGAAGAGGTGATGAATGTACTTATGCGCACGGTGAGCACGAACTGCAAAAAGTAGGTCGCGGTGCTAGACCATTAGTCGCATCTTTTACGCTTCATCGGACAGTCCGCACCTTGCCCTATCCAAATTTTGAATAAAAAAGCATTTTTCTAAGATTTCTGAAGCACTTCAGGCCAAAACATTCATTTTCTAAAATCTGAGGTGCCATAATAGATTACGTTTTGTGAAATATTTGAG
>JBDNGR010000090.1:0-12122 GCA_041689165.1 Coxiellaceae bacterium | reverse complement strand
TTGCAAAACCCAGAATTTTTAAGTGAAGTTATTCAGCCGCTAATACGTTGTTATAAGAAATTAGATAACCATCGCGGTTTGATCGATTATTTACGCCACTGCTTGGAAGCCTATCCTAAAATAGCGGCCAGTTTAGTGGATGCGCAATTTTTCGAAGATTCGCAGAATTTAGGTTTCTCAATGGAAAAAGTGAATGAATTTTTTGTAACGCATGCTTCTTTGCCTTCTTTAGAGCGTCTGCTTAATTTATATGAAACTAAAGCGGATCAAGCTCTAAAACCACAATATGCTTTGCTTAGAAAAATTGTTAAACAGCTTTTGACACGTAAAAATCTATATCGCTGCTCGCACTGCGGTTTGGCTGGTAAAATGCTGCACTGGCAGTGTCCTGGTTGTCAACTATGGGCGAAAGTGAAGCCCATCTTGTCTGAATAAATCCCATTTGCTTAGAGGTTGAAATGCTAACTAATTCTAAAGTTGAGAAGAAATTACTACATTATATTAATAAGGCGAATGTCGATTTTAATATGATCAGAAAAGGTGATCGTGTCATGGTGTGCCTATCGGGTGGTAAAGATTCTTTCACGCTGCTGACCTTGTTGAATGCGATGCGGGTCGCTTCTAATTATAAATTTGAGATTTTCAGCTTCACTTTGGATCAAGCACAGCCTGGTTGGAATGATCAAGCTTTAATAGCCTGGTTGGAAGCGCGCAAGATACCATACGAAATTGTGCGTAAAGATACCTACTCGGTAGTGAAAGAAAAAATCCCTGAAGGCCAAACTTACTGCTCACTATGCTCACGTTTGCGTCGCGGTATTATTTATACTTATGCTGAAGAGCAGGGTTACAATAAAATTGCCCTGGGTCATCATCGTGATGACTTAATTCGCACTTTATTTATGTCGATACTGTATGGGGGTCAAATTCAATCAATGCCGCCCAAATTACTGTCAGACAATAAAAAGCACATCGTTGTTCGACCGCTGGTTTATTGCCAAGAAAATGACATTAAAGAATATGCCGCTGAACAAGAGTTCCCGATTATTCCCTGCAATCTTTGTGGTTCGCAAGAAAACCTCATGCGTGTTCGTGTCAAAAAACTGATTGATCAATTAGCGGAAGAAAATCCTAAAGTTCCTAGCAATATCCTGCATGCTTTACAAAGCGTAAAACCTAGCCAGCTCATGGATAAAAGCTTGTGGGATTTTAAAGCTATTTAGGGGTAGGCTATAATTATTCGGATGTGAAGTCAGGTGTGGCAAGAAAGATAGAATTGGCTATTCGCGTTGCTGGCAAAATGTTTCTTTAATAAAAGGCAGAAGCAATAAACCCAGCATAAATAAGATAGGTAGAATGCTTAGTGCATTATGGTAATCGTTAAGATTAAATAAGCGTGCACCGCTATCCATCTGCCCATTCCAACTTAAATCCAAGAATCTTCCTATCAGCGGTTCAATCAGAGCTTCACACAGAGCATCGAATGTATTCATAAACCCTAAGACAGTGGCAGCTAAGTACAGTGGATTGATTTCGCGAATCATCGAGAAACATAGGAAAAAGCAGCTCGCGCCTAAGCCAAACAAGAATAACAATACGCTCAGTAAGCTTGCTGAGGCTTGCGGTAAATATAGAATGAGGCTGATGGAAATTAATGCCACTATCGTTCCCCAGGCCATGATGATACGACGTCGACCTAGGTAGTCAGAAAACCAACCCGATAAAGGGCAGCCAATCGCAAAACCAATAAAGATTAGCGAGAGTGTGCTGGCTGCCATGGTTGAGCTAAGCCCATATGCTTGGTGTAAAAACGATACTCCCCATAAGCCACCAAAAACTGAGACCGGTGCGAAAGTGACACCACTGTACAAAGACAATAGCCATGTTTGTTTGTTTTTGAATATTTTTTTGAATTGTTGGCTTAGCGGACTTGAGTTAATGCTGGAGTTGTTAACGGCTTTTTTATCTTTAACAATAAAGGCAAAAATAAGGGCGAGGATGAAACCAGGAATGGCACAATAAGCAATGGTCTCACGCCAGCCATGCAATGAAACCAAATAAGCGAGAGGAGCCTCACCACCCACCGCACCTAGCATAGCGGCTGTCATGCTCAAGCCGGCTAGCATGGCAAAGCGTTTGGGTGGAAACCAGACGGAGATGAGCTTAAAGCACGATACGGCCGCAAAAGCGGAACCGAAGCCCATTAGGAAGCGATTAAAGCTGGCATTGAATAGGGTATTTGAATAGGCAAAGCCAAGGCAGCTGAGGGCGCAGATCAACACGGCGCATAAGGTGATGTATTTAGGGCTATAGCGGTCCAATAAAATTCCAACCGGAATTTGCATAAGCAAATAAGCATAGAAGTAATAAGCCGCTAAATTGCCTAAGCCTGCGCCACTGATGTTGAAGGCACGCATCAGGTCAGCGTTGATGACGCTCGGGAAGACCTGCAGAACATACTTATAAAAGAAGAAGGCGGCCGCCACCCCCCAAACTAACCATGGGTAGAGTGATCGCGCTGAAGAGGAATGACTTGGGCTCATGGCTTTCTACATTGATTTAAAGCCTAATTTTAGGGGGAAGCCAGGAGGGGGTCAAGAATTCATGTGGCAACAGCTGCAGCTTCCCTGTCTAGTTGGAACTGCTGCATCTAAATCCTAAAGTAGCAGTTAGCATCTTAAGCCTAATTTATAGTAAGAGAAATAAACAAATGGGGAGTCGATATGAAAAATGTCCTAAAGTTGCTTGCTCTTCTTGTGGCTAGTTGTAAATTTTCAGAAGCTTCAACAGCTATTAAAACTGTTTTGAGTAGGTCCCTTGGGTCTGTTTTACAATTAGATTTGATGTCTAATGGCACTACGAAGGCTTAAACTAACTAAATATTGATCAATCTTTAAGGAGATCCGCTCATGCCAGAATTTACTATTGCTGATATTCATGAATTATACTACATGACTGATGATACGAATCTAGTCAGCATTTTGACAAAGGGTATTCTTTCACATACTAGAGCACGAGCCGTAACTCATGTTGATGTTTCAGACTCTGAGGTTCAAAAGCTGAGGGCAGCGAAATATCTAGAACGAGCAACTGAAGGTAAAAAACCACTCAGTGTGCATCAGCATGCTGTACTTTACATTAATCCCCATAATGCGATGATGTATAGGTTAGTAACATATGGTGATAAAAGTCCTAAACTATGCGTATTGCGTATTTCCAAAGAGTTACTCAATCGTAAAGGTGCTGTTATTTCTAGCGGTAACGCGGCCTGTGGAGCTGTTTCATTTTTTACACCTACAGCGTTTCGTTTAACTCCTGTCTCCACGGCTATGTTGACTGACCATTTTCCATTTTGTAATGAGCGGGTTGACGATAAGGACAAAAGAACGCGGGTGCGACAAGCAGAAGTGTTAGTACCCTATGAAATTCACCCATGCTATATCAGTGGTATTATTGTTCGATCGGATGAACACAAAGCTGCTATAGCTGATTTTCTAAAAGGCCTGTGGAGTGATATGCCTGTAGATGTTGAGCCATCACTATTTTTTGAAGGTGAAACGATACTTCATAAATTCTCTGAACCTGTTAGCACCGTTGCCATTGAGCACCCACTTTCACCCACTTCTTCAAAGGAGGAAGGGACAGACGAGGGAGCTGTACGAGTTGTTAGACCTACTCCTATTAAACTATTTAGACTTGCAGTAGCAGCAGAAGTAGCAGTAGCAGCAGAAGCAGAAGTAGCAGCAGGAGCAGGAGCAGCGGCAGGAGCAGGTGCTGTAACAGCGGCAGGAGCAGGAATGTGACTCGAGTTTAGATGCTAACTATAAGCACTAGTTCAATTACAAGTGCATTTAGCTCGACAAAAAGCACCTGGGATTTTATATGTATTATTTAGCATTGAGACCTCAAGTTGTAATATCAGTACTCTTTGCGGGAAAATTACCCGATAAATTGCCTGACTGGTATCTAGCAAAAAAGTTAATCCTTTATGTTAACTCAAATGAGGCTGTTAGAAATTCTCATGCTAACAAGGTGGATGAAATTTTTCTGGTAGAGCTTTCGTATGTATTTGAACCTTCAATCTGCAGAACCGGGGCTGGCGACAGTACAGCAGGCAGGGCGGGAGTGCCAAATGAGGTTCAAGTCGATGAAATTGATACCAAAACAATCACTAGGATTTTAATAAACTCGATCGGGAGCAAAAAACTCCTTGTACGCTTACTCAATACGGGTTGCACTTACAAAATTGAAATAGCTTCAGAGTATTTTCTTGGCTTTTCTCCTCCTATAAAGCCGGTATTGTCAGAATCACCTACTATTGCACCCTTGTTATCAAGTGATATATTCAAGCCACTTTCAACGATTTCATTTGTTAAACGTAAAGGCGATTTATTAAGCTCTAGATTTCAAACCTTAGTTAATACAGTTAATTGCGTGGGAGTAATGGGAAAGGGTGTAGCACTTTCATTTAAACAAGCATACCCCAAAATGTTTGAAGACTATAAAACACGATGTGATAGGAAAGAAGTGAGGCTTGCAGTGCCATATCTATATAAGGTAAACGCAACTCGCTGGGTTATTAATTTTCCCACTAAAGGCCATTGGAAGAACGATTCAGTATTAAAGGATATCGAAAATGGTTTGAAATATTTATCAGAACACCTTGCTGAATGGGGTGTTACTTCACTAGCTGTGCCTCCCTTAGGCTGTGGTAACGGTAATTTAAATTGGACAGACGTTTTACCACTGATTGAATATTATTTAAAACCATCGGGTTTGCATGTTGAAGTGTATGAACCATTTGAGGAATCAAAAGCTGACAAGTTTAGCGCTGTAAAACGCCCTTCAAGTTCAATCTCCTCTGAAAAATTCTTACTTGGAACATCAGCGTTATTAGATATGACAAAAGCCGCTATGTCGCCACCCGCGAAACGTTCAAGAACTTCATTGTTTACTAAAGAAATAGCAACAACAGACGATAAGCTTGACTTAGCTACTCTTGATGACAAAAAATCACATGGTTAAGCTAAAGGATTAGTTGGTATATACCTCTCGCACCCCAAGCTGCGAGTTGTAAGCTTCAGCTCGAAAGAGCCCAACTATTCCTTCGCTTTTGCTCAATCCTCATCGGGCCACTGCTCGCAAGCTGAAACTTAAAACTTCGCATCTCGAAGTGCGATGGGTATAGACCCTATTCGCTCATTTTCCTGACATTAAAGCCAAAAATGCAAACAAAGCGCATCGGCGCCCCCATAGTAGAACAAAATAAAAGATTCTTTCGCGCGATAACCAATTGTTTAAATGATATCTACAGAAGAAATAGGAATTTTGCTTATAACGCTGTTTAGCATCATCAAAAAATTGATCAGGTATTTCTTTTCATTGCCATTGAATGCCTTTGCAGGATCGTTTGGTTTTGGTGGAACTGACACCATCACTCAAGTGATTTACAACATCTGCGATGGGCTTCCAGGAACACCTGGCATTGGAATAGGCATTTTAGCCGTGATTTGGTCTGGCTATGAAATGCGCATGGTGAGATTGATAAACGGAAAATGATTACTCGCTGTATTGCTCTTGGCCTCATCATTGGCGGTGCTTATTTAGGCACAGAAATCATTATGAAGGGGCTTTAAGATGAGAATGGCGAATCATTAAGCTTATCCTTATTTGTCGCTCTAACACGTCAGCCAATGACGATGGGTGTTACTCAAAGCTTCTTTGTTTTGAACTTCATGCTCACCACTAGCTCGTTTTTGATAACGATGAATCTAATGATTGCTGTGAGGCTATTTTTCATTGCCCATGCCGTTGGTGTGTTGTGCTGCTGGAAAGATGAATGCTTCTTTGAAATTGCTTTAGGGAAATAATGCGTGAAACCAAGAAAGTTGAAACTTTCCACGTTCTCTTTGCGCTTTTCTGCTAGCTGCCACGCTCTTCGCCCAAATTTTAAAACTCGCGTTTTATCTTCAGCCACTTCCAGACCAAACTTCTCTAATCGTTGTTTTAGTAATTCGAGAAATGTTTTCGCGTCACGTTCATTTTCACAGCACACAACAAAATAATCGCAGTATCGAATAAACTCCATGTGTCCCTTCGATGTTGGTTTGATTTTCTTTTCAAACCATAAATAATTTCTCTTCTTTGCTCAAATTCATTAAATTTTTTTGCATAATAAAATCCCTCGGATCAAAGGCTTTAAATATGCAGCTTCAATTATGACTATTCTAGGTGGGGTTTATTGAGCGCTCACGTTAAAGCTGGCGGAAGAATAGGTTTTGATAGTCAATTATCAATATTCAATTGGACACATTCCAAGCAAGTGTTAATTTCGATTGTTGAACAACTTCACCTAAAAATGAATTTACACCCAGATAAAATGGCTGAGTGAATTTACTCTGAAAGGAGGTATTAGAATGAATCTCAAAATGTAGCTTGAAGACTGCGCTAGCTGAAAGTACAAACTGAATGATCATTTGTAATTTAATTAGAAACATTGGATTAGCGACCAGTTGCTGATAGTGCAAGATTTCCAGTTCCTTAAAGTAAAAGTTAATTTGGCCTGTATTGGTTTTCAGCACAGTTCCGAGGCGGCTATTTGTGCCAAGACGATAATTCTGAACATTTAGTCTTGTATAATTGATGCTTAACGGGGTGATGCTTATATGATGGCAATTAAGTTGAAAGTAGCTGGATAGCCATTGCTTAAGCATTTGTTTAGAGCGCAGATTAGCCGCATAAAGTGAAATATAGTAGAAGAACTCCTTATCAGGCTCATATATGTTTGGTCTAAAGTCACCGACTAGCTTGTTGATTGATTGCTTGAGTTTTAAAATTTTTCTGTCAAGTATCGAGTAGAAATGAAATAGCTGAGTGTCATTATTTTCCAATTGTGTAATGAGCTCTTCGGTATATCGGGATGGCAGTATGCCACTTCTACCCAGTAATAGCGGAATCGTAGGTTCAGCTTGGTAGCTTAAATCTCTTAATTGCTTGATGGTAGTGGAATGTTTAATGCTCATGTCTGCCCAATCTTAAACTGATGGGACTATAATCATTGATAATGAACTCCACCAACATTTCAAGCAAAGCATAAGCTTGACTGTCTTGGCTCATTACCAATTGTACTTCTTTTATTTGCTCTACAGTCCCATCAAAAGTGCTTTGCCATTTTATTCGTTCATTTACAGCAGTGATTGAATGCATAATTTTACTAAGGCTCGAGTTATTTCGTTTGTGGTAGATTTTAAAAATATTTCTCAATGCCGTAAGATTCTCGTTCTGATTGAATAAATTACCTAGGTTTAGGTAATTCATCATCAGCTGCTCATGATCTTCAGTTGGCTGGTAAGGGATGAAAGCACTGGGGTTGTGAGCTAAGACGATATTTTCAATCTCTGGATAAAGCTTGTCTTTTAAAAATAGTTTCGCATGAGAATTATTCATTTCATGTAGCTTGCTTTGATCGCAACAAAGAAGTTGAGCACTAATCATATAAGTTTGGTTATCAGGAGTGTGAGTGAGGTCCAAATAGTATGAAAGCTGATCATGGTTGTATTTTTGCTGAAGCAGCCATGAGTTTATTCCATGGTTAGAATCTTGCTGAATACTGGTGTAGAACCTCGGATAATAGCTAATTACTTTTCGATTTAAATCTATACCGCTTACTTCATTAACTTTATAAATAGCTGGTGAGCTTACTGAGTTTTGATTAATCAACAAAGGGTAGTGACTTTGTTCCGGCTTTAATCGGATTGGTTCTGACTCTAGTTGAAAGAGATTGATAATGGGGCTGCAGTTTAATAGCAAGGAGTTGCGATCAATAATGTTAACTAAGCTGCTTTCTACGGCATTAAACTCGAAGGTCAATTCGAATTCTTTACCAAAGCTATCGCCATCTAGCTCTAATTCTAAGGCGAAAAATAGAAATTTCTCTGGGTAATTACAAATTTCAGCTGTTAAGCGATGACAGCGCAGTACCTGTTCAGGGTAGGGTAGTAGTGCTTCTTGATCAGCAAAGCCTAATTGTTTGGGTGGTGCTGATAATATGCTTTGCAAAGCTTGTTGATGCAGCGTGACTCTATCCAGCTTCTTAAAGATGAGATGATGTAACTTAAAAGCCGCGAGCAGTGGAAGATGGATGTAAAAGTGTAATTTTAATAGCTTAGTGCTCGTATCCTGAGCTTGAATTGAAACTTGCAGCTTGCTGGTATGGTCTACTTGTGTGTAATGAATCGCTTTGATTTGACTGGCTGTGAGTTCGATCGCGCTACTCGTAATAAAGCTGTGTTGAAGATCATTTGCGTTTTTTAGAACTAATGATGTGTGGCGCGCAAGATGGATGCTCTGCTTAGCTTGCTGACGCAGCTTAAATTCCACAATCGCCATGCTCGGGAGCGGGTATTCAAGCTGCGGAGCCAGACTTTTTAATAGTAAATGATTAAGATCTGTTTTGGCTTTGGCAAGTTCATGCTGAGTATGCGCTGTTAAAAATGCAAAACTTTGCGTCAAATGACGAGACCAAGGGTCTTGAATTTTCCTGGCGTCGATACAGAGGGCGTCAGCGCTATCGGGATGGGCATTGGCAAAGTCTAGGGCTTCATTCTGAAGCTCTAAAAGTTCTTTGTTATAGTGGTGGAGTAGATCATCAAACATCGCGTCACTTGTTTTCATAATTTAAGCTCAGTTTGGAATTGAATGGTGGAATTATTTTTAGTCAGTAGACTCTTCAGTCTTAGCTCGACTAAGCACTTTAAATTAGCCGGCGTCGGTTCAGTGATGGTTATTCTGGCGCTTTCTAGAGGATATTTGTAATTTAACTCATCTGCCGTCGCGTCGGATACCGAGCAATAGCTTTGTAACCAATTCTGTAAATAAGATTCACATTGCTGTCGTCCGAGCAATGATAATTTATTGCGTAATAATATTTTTAGGTAATGCGCGATCCGGCCTAGACAAAGGGCTGAAGCTAAATCCGTTATGCCGGCTTCTGATGAATGGCTGTAGAGGGTCTGATGTGAACTGAAATGCACTTGTTTCAAAAAGGGATTTTCTACTAAATAAAGTGAGTTTTCTTGAATGCTTCTCTGTAGCTTGGTGGGATAATAAATTCTTTCGCTTACCCCCTGGTTTGAAGATATTAACGGAAATTCTAGCGCTTTAGCCACATCATAAAACCAACTTTGTCTGATGAAGGAGCGAATCAGCACTTTGGCATAGAGCCATATGTTGTATTTGAAGAGCAGGCACTCGCGGGATTCCTGATATACGATTGCGTGCCGTTTGTTCAATAAATAAGGTTCGCGTACCAGGCTTCTTCCTAAGAAAACCCCAAGAAAACCCGCTGGGAAGCTTTGTTTAAAACTATGCCAGTTTAGCAAATCGTTAACACTTATCTCGTTATCTTCAGGGCCTGCGGGAATAAGACAGGTGCAAAAACTTTGAGTGGCTATGTTTGCCAAACTTTTCCATAAGTGGATTTCAGAATAGGCAATTTGAAAATTAACAACTAACAATCCAAAAGCTTCTCCACCAGCTTGATCGAATTCATGACTGTAGATAAGTAGCTGTAGATGGCTGTTTAGCTCCAAACTTAAATCTTGTAGCAACTCATCATAAGAAAGATTTAGCAATTTGAATTTTAGTTGTGTTCGCTCCAAATTATGACTCATGACCAAGTCATGTAATGCTCGCCAAATGGATTCTAAGCTTTGAAATCGCGGATGGTGTAATAGCGCATCGAGCTGTGTGGCAATCTGCTCATCAAGTTTTGCGCACAGATACTGGATTAGCATTCTTTTTTTCATATGACTAGTATTGACCAGTCAGGCAGTTGTGCAATACCGTGTTTAAAGGGCAGCTCTCAAAAAGCTTAGATTTGCGAAACCTTTTGTGGGATTTAAATCTACCCAATAAATGTCACCACGATTCATCATCTAGTCCATCTTTAAGGGTTTCATCCCATTCTTTCATTTCTTTCTTTAAGCTCATATCTTTTTCTACAGCCAGGGCGCACTCATAAAGGTGTTTTTCACGCCTTTCTATTTCTTTTTCTATTAGGCCAGTAATGACTTTACTGCGCTGCCGAGAGGGCATGGCAGACCTCATTTGGGTGGCTAACTGCTTTGGCATTGAAACTAAAAATTTTCTCATAGAATACCTCGATAACTAATATACTATATAAGGTATAGTATATTAAAATTACACAGAATCTAATTTATAGAGGTGCCCTTAAGCCGCTAATGTTGTTAGAATCGCTGAGATTTATTATTTGTTAGCAAGGAATCGCTCTCATGCCAATTAACTCGCCTTTCCCTCCTGTTTATATCGTTGATGGTTCTCGCACCCCATTTTTAAAGGCACGTGGCAGACCAGGTCCCTTTGCCGCTTTAGATTTGGTGGTATCGACTGGACAGCAACTCTTAGCGCGCCAGCCTTTTAAGCCAGAAGAGATTGGCGAACTGGTGCTGGGTTGTGTGATGCCATCTGAGAATGAAGCTAATATTGCACGTCTTGCGGCCTTACGCTTAGGCTGTGGTGAAAAAGTACCCGCGTGGACTGTGCAACGAAATTGTGCCTCGGGTATGCAAGCGATCGATTCGGCTTTATTGGACATTGCGCAAGGGCGGCATGATCTCGTTTTGGCGGGCGGAGTGGATGCGATGAGTCGCGCACCCCTTATTGTTGATCCACGTATGGTGAATTTGCTGGCTGATTTCAGTTCGCCGGCCAGTTGGCTTAAGAAAGTAAAAAGCTTATTACGTTGGCGCCCTGATTATTTGAAACCGGTGGTAGCACTAATCTGTGGTTTAACCGATCCGATTGTCAGCTTAAACATGGGGCAGACAGCTGAAATCTTAGCCGCTGAATTTAAAATCACTCGAGAGATGATGGACGAATTCGCGCTACAAAGTCATCATCGCCTGGCTGAAGCTTTACAAAAATCCTACTTGAAAGAAATCACCACGCTTTACGATACTGAGGGCCATTACTATCAAGAGGATGATGGCATGCGTGCTGATACCACCCTTGAGAAATTAGCCAAATTAAAACCCATTTTTGATCCACGCTTTGGTTTGGTGACGGCTGGTAATAGTTCCCAAGTCACGGATGGTGCAGCCTTGGTCATTATGGCCAGTGAGCGCGCAGTTAAAGATTATCAATTACCGGTGCTTGGGCGAATCTTAGATCTAAATTGGGCAGCTTTGGATCCCGCACGAATGGGTCTGGGTCCCGTGATGGCCGCTACACCTTTAATGCTTAAACATGGTTTGAGTTTGGCTGATATCGATTACTGGGAAATCAATGAAGCTTTTGCAGCGCAAGTGCTCGCTTGTTTGAGTGCCTGGGAAGATCCTAAATTTTGTGAATATCATTTTGGTTTAAAAGAGCCAATGGGTAGTTTAGATCGCACCCGTCTTAATGTGGATGGTGGAGCTATCGCGTGTGGCCATCCAGTCGGAGCGAGTGGTGCGCGCATTATTGTGCATTTGCTGCACGTTCTCAAACGTAATAAAGCACATTTAGGTATCGCCAGTATTTGTATCGGCGGTGGTCAAGGTGGAGCAGTACTCTTAGAGGCAAGCAAATGATGAGCACACATAACGAATATCAACATTGGGAATATCACGTAGACCCGCAAAATATTGCTTGGTTGAGCTGCGACAAAAAGAACGCCAGAGCAAATTCTTTGGATGCGGCCGCACTCGATGAGCTAGCGCAGATCCTAACTGAACTTAAAGAACGAATGCCGCAAGGCTTGGTTATCCAGTCGGCTAAACCCGGCAGCTTCATCGTGGGTGCAGATATCAAGCAGTTCAGTCAAATGAAAGATGCGAATGAGGCTTATCAAATGCTGCGCAAAGGACAAATAGTGTTTGCGCAACTTGAAGCATTGCCTTTTCCAACACTTGCTTTGATCCGTGGTTATTGTTTGGGTGGTGGCCTGGAGTTGGCACTCGCTTGCCGTTATCGTGTCGTTGAGGATTGTCCTAAGGTCCGGCTCGGTTTGCCCGAAGTTAAGCTGGGTATTCATCCCGGTTGGGGCGGAACTGTGCGACTACCTGCGTTGCTGGGATTGCCGAAAGCATTAGAGCTAATTTTGCAGGCGCGTTTGCTGAATG
>JBDNGR010000089.1:0-10282 GCA_041689165.1 Coxiellaceae bacterium | reverse complement strand
TTGAATTAACATCGATGTACAGTCGAGAGAGCGGGCACCGGGACCCGTCCCTACGCCCAACCGGCCCCCGATTTTCCATTAGCACCTTCCCCACTCTTCAGGTTATAATGCCGCTCCTTCTGACCCCTGCAAATGACAGTGGGGGTCAATTTTCATCATTTAGACAAGAGGTACAAAATGTCATTATTAGCAGCCGATAAGGCAACGATCGTTAAGGATTTTCAATTAAAGGACGGAGACACAGGCTCTCCTGAAGTACAAATAGCCGTACTCACGGCGACCATTCTATCGTTAACTGAGCACTGCAAAACTCACGCGCATGATTATCATTCACGTCGCGGTTTGTTGCGCATGGTTAACCAACGTAAAAGCTTAATGCGTTATTTGAAACAAAAAGACTTGGCGCGTTATAGAACTCTTATTAAGCGACTTGAACTGCGTGACTAATCAATTGAGGAATTACAGTGACTATAGTAACTAAAACATTTAAGTATGGTGATCATGACGTCACCATGGAAACGGGCCACATTGCTCGTCAAGCGAGCGCTGCAGTGACCGTTACCATGGGTGAAACCATGGTGCTTGTGACAGTAGTAGGTGTTAAGAAAAGTAACCAAGTGCGTGACTTCTTTCCCTTAACCGTCAACTTTCAAGAGCGTTCTTATGCTAACGGAAACATCCCAGGTGGCTATTTCAAACGTGAAGGGCGTCCGACTGAGAAAGAAACTTTAACCTCACGCTTAATTGACCGACCTTTGCGCCCACTTTTTCCTGAAGGTTTTACTAATGAAGTGCAAGTGGTAGCGACTGTTATTTCAATGGACCCAGAAGTGCAAAGTGATATTGCAGCTCTTCTTGGTGCGTCAGCGGCTTTAGCGATTTCTGGTATTCCTTTCAATGGTCCTATTGCAGCGGCTCGAGTCGGCTACAAAGATGGCCAATACTTGCTTAATCCTTCTGTGGCCCAATTAAGCGATTCACATTTAAATTTAGTAGTAGCCGGTACTAAAGAAGCCGTATTGATGGTGGAATCTGAAGCGCGCGAATTAAGTGAAGAAGTGATGCTAGGCTCGGTGACTTATGGTCATGAGCAAATGCAAGTAGTCATTAATGCCATTAATGAATTTGTAAAAGAAGTGGGTAATTCCGCTTGGGATTGGCAAGCTCCAACAGTTAACACCGTTTTAATTGAAAAAGTTAAAGCCGTTGTTGAAGCACCATTGCGTGAAGCTTATCAAATTCGTGAAAAACAAGAGCGCTATGCACGTATTGATGCGGCAATTAAGAACGCACAAGACACTTTGTGTTTGGGTGACGATGCACCTTCGGCCGATGCTGTTAAGAAAATTGCGAATGATTTAGAAAGCCACATTGTGCGTTCACAAATCTTGGCAGGTCAACCGCGTATTGATGGTCGTAACACCACCACTATTCGTCCTATCACCATCGAAGTGGGTTTATTACCCCGTGCGCATGGTTCGGCTTTATTCACTCGTGGTGAAACTCAAGCTTTAGTAGTAACTACTTTAGGTACTGAGCGTGATGCACAAATCATCGATGATTTGGATGGCGATCGTAAAGAACCCTTTATGTTGCACTATAACTTCCCTCCGTACTGCGTGGGTGAAGTTGGTATGATGGGTAGTCCAAAGCGTCGTGAAATTGGTCACGGTAAATTGGCAAAACGTGCTTTAGAAGCGGTAGTCCCCTCTTTGGATGAATTTCCTTATGTGTTACGTATCGTATCTGAAATTACCGAATCTAACGGTTCCAGTTCAATGGCATCCGTGTGCGGTGGTACTTTAGCGTTGATGGATGCGGGTGTGCCGATCAAAGCGCCGGTTGCCGGTATTGCGATGGGCCTGATTAAAGAAGGCGAACAGTTTGCGGTATTAACCGACATCTTAGGTGATGAAGATCACTTAGGGGATATGGACTTTAAAGTTGCCGGTAGTACTCAGGGTATAACTGCTTTGCAAATGGATATTAAAATTAACGGTATTACGCATGAAATTATGCGTAAAGCTTTAGAGCAAGCTAAGCAAGGTCGTTTGCATATCTTGAATATCATGCAACAAGCAATCAATGCACCGCGCTCTGATGTTTCAGAACATGCACCGCGTATCATCACCATCAAAATCGATCCAGAAAAGATCCGTGATGTGATTGGTAAGGGTGGCGCTGTGATTCGTGAGTTAACCGAATCAACACGTTGCACTATCGATATCAGTGATGATGGCGTTGTTAAGATTGCGGCGGTGAGTTCCGAAGATGGTGCAGAAGCTTTGCGTCGTATTAAAGAAATTACAGCTGATGTTGAAATTGGTACGATCTATGAAGGCCCAATTGTTAAATTGATGGACTTCGGTGCTTTCGTAGCAGTTTTACCAGGACGTCAAGGCATGGTGCATGTTTCGCAAATTCGTGGTGAGCGAGTAGAAAACATTCATGAAGTCTTGAAAGAAGGTCAAGTAGTGCGTGTGAAGGTGGTTGAAATTGATCGCCAAGGACGTATTCGCTTGAGCATGAAAGCCGTGGATGATGACTCGTCTGCGAGCCCAGAAGCTTAACTAGCTTCCAAATAAAAACGGCGCTTTAAGCGCCGTTTTTAGGTTTAGGCTTTATCACTTTGAGCAACTGTATTTGAGCTGTCATCAGCGGGAAGTGCTGCTGGTGCTTACGCGTCTATGGCAAAAGCTAACAAGATACTCCAGGAGCTGCTCTTGAAGGGGCTTCGTCTGCGATGGAGGCTTCTGCTTCTGCTCCCGCTCTGGTGTGTCGCAAAGCTTGAACGAACTCCATAATTTGCGCGAATTCTGGCCCGGTGATTAAAGGCAGCTCAATAAATTGCTCTTTTGTCTTAATAGGTGTCGTATTTTTTCTCAAATCTTCATTTATCGCATACAAACTGTGGACCCTCGATAAACGAGCAGGCGCCTTGCCTTAGGTCAATATATGGGATTTATCCAAGCATCCTGAAGACTATTTCTCAAAAATAGGTAGATCAGAAAAATCACCAACCCCCCTAAATATTTTTTTACTACTACGGTATTTATTTTTGCTGAGTGGTGCTACACAGCCTCTTAATTCTGATCAAAGGAGCCTTTATGCCAGATACAATGGCTAATCAATTCCGCTTGCTGTGGGCGGGTCAATTCCAGCTTTTAAGTCAGGCAGATTGCTATGCCCGTGGCTTACATGTGGAGCGCGATGATGTGGTGGCGCTTGCTTTTTATCAAGAAGCGCTAAGGCGTCGTCTACCCAATGCTCACTTTAAATTAGCCACATTTTTACGTGCGCGGCCTGAATTACCTGGATCAATGGCACAAGCATGTGCCGCTTATTTTGAGGCGTTTTTAGCTGGTAACAGGGACGCTAAAGTAGCTCTAGAGGAGCTTGCAGGCGCTCATCAAGGTGTAGGTCAATACTTTTGGGGCAGGGTCGCTGAACACGAAGAGCGGTGGCTAGAGGCTGAGGCATGCTATAAAGCTGCCGCTGATAATGGTTATGTGCTGGCCTCATTTCAAAGAGCTAAATTGTATTCAACTGACCACCTAGCACCAGGCAGTGCTGATATTGTTATGGCGAGGGACCTGAATCAAGAATTACTTCTTTACAAATATGCAGCGGCTTTAGGATGTAGAGAAGGCTTGTCTGCTTTAGAAGCAATGGTGGAAGTAGATGTACAAGTACCACTCTATTTAGGCCAACTCTATGAGCTATCGCTTTATCGCTCTTATGAAAAATCAGTAGAGTATTACAAAAAATCTAGTATTAAAGGTCTTGGTTTAGCCAGTATACGTCTTGGCGTTATATTTGAAGGTGGATTATTAGGCTCGAGCTCAGACATGCTGGTGGTATTTGATTATTATGAAAGAGCTTTGGTGCAAGGCCATGAAGAAGCACTTGAGCTTCTTATTAAACTGGTAGAACGTACCAGAAATTCTCAGCTTCAATATAAGCTTGCCTTGGTGTATCTGCAAATTGTTAAAAACTTAACACAAGCCGCGCTCTATTTTAAACAAGCGATCAACCAAGGATGTGCTGAGGCAAGACCACATGCAGAAAGAGTTGCAGCCCTTGATGCAAATTTTTCTTATATTTTGGCATGCTCGTTTAGCAGCGATGGACTGAATGCTGCAACCATAAATTTATGTTATCACTACTATGCTTTAGCTACGCGTAATGGACATGAAGAGGCTAAAAATCGTTTAGAGGCACTAGCTGTCGCAAATGAAAGTCACGCACAATATGCTTTGGCTGTTGATTATTACCATTACCTTAATAAACACGAAGAAGCTGCTAATCTTTGTATGCGTGCAGCTGAGCTTGGGCATCCGCAAGCTTGGATTTATCTCACCAAAACAGTGTTTAATAAAGCTCTTAGTTTGCGTATCGCAGCCTGCTATGAAAAGGGTGATGGTGTCCTAGTAAATTTATCAAGAGCTGCACATTTTTATGATGCGGCGATTAAGTTGGGTGATAGGGCTGCAAGCTTGCATCTGGCCGAATTATACCAAACCGGTGGCCCTGCATTTCCTATTAATTTGATCAAGGCTTGTCATTATTATCATCACGCAGCAAGTCATGGATGCCTTAGTTCTTTAGAGAAGCTCAAGGATTTGTTAGAAGAATCTCCTGATCATGAAAATCAATTTAAACTAGCAGAACTTTTGTACAGAAATTTTCACGACCACGCGCAGGCCATCACATGGTATATAAAAGCCGCTGATCAAGGGAGTATCTCTGCTAAAACAAGTTTGCGTAGCATCGCTGCAAGTAATGTTGAGCGCGCTTTCGAAATCGCACAAGTCTATGCAGCTCACGCTAATGAGGATGAAAGTCTATTCTTTTACTATCAGGCAGCCAGATCAGGTCATGTGCCCTCAAGGAGCTACATAGAAGCGCAGGCAGATGCTGGTGTAGTGAATGCACACTATGGTTTAAGCAATCTATATTTTGAGCTGAGGATCAAGGAAGACTTGCCAGTTTTATGGCTGGTGCGAGCAGCTGAAAAAAACCACACGGCTGCTTTAACAAAGTTAAATACAACTCATTGGAGCTGCGCCACCTATTTATCGATAGCAAAAATGTATCACACGGGCGAACACTTAGCGCGTAACTATCCACGAGCTATTGAGTTTTATGAGAAGGCTTATCTGACTGGTGATTCAGCCTCCGCCTTAACTCTTGGGCGGCTCTATGAGAGTCAGAGTAGTGTGAATGATGAAAATTTGAATCGCGCACTTCATTACTATCAAGAGTCAGCCAAGAGTGGGTTAGGGGAGGCTGCGGACGCTTTAGTACGCTTACATAGTCTTGTTTATCGACTGACTGCGGTAAGTTCGGCAAATTCTATCGTTTCGTTTCAAAGAGTACGGCCAGCAAGCGTATTAGTGAGTGACTCGCGCCACATACTAACTTTAAGATAACTGAAGGGAATAATTTCACATGAAAAATTACTACGAAATTTTAGGGGTTTCGAAGGATGTCAGCCAAATCGAACTTAAGCGAGCTTATCGTGAAGCTGCGCGACGCACTCATACCGACAAAGGTGGCGATAAGGATGCAATCCAAGAAGTCAATAATGCTTATGAGATTTTATCCGATGCCGACACTCGGGCTGAGTATGATCGTGTCTACACGGCTTTTCTTGCCTTAGACCATGAAGATGAAGCGGCTGACAGCGTTCTTCTTCTGCCTCCTAGTGCTGCTAAACCTTTTTCTACCACTTATCGTGTTCAATATGCTGAGTTAGTAGCCAAGTACGCAGGTTCCTCGATTGCCCCAGCTTCGAGTCGTGTTTCAATCCGTAATCTTCCTTCATTGGCCGCCTACGCGGATCGAGAGGAAGTGACAGCAGCAGAGTTTATGCCAGAGATGTCACAAACTCTGAGCCCTATACTGGTTGCCAAAATTTTTAGAAGTTATGTGCAAGGTGCTTATTCTGAAGAGCAGCTTGCTCTCATTACACTTTACTTGGGAAACAACTTAGAAGAAGAAAGACTTCGCAATACGAATAATTTTGCGTTTTACGAAGCGGTGTTTAAGCTTTTATCCTCTGACGAAACCCAGGTCATAGAAAGAATTCAGGCTTATACAAAAATCATTAATTATTGCACAGAAAAAGACTTTTCTGAGCGTTATTCCTTGGAGCTTGTAACCAGTTCCTTCTGCAGACGTTTCTTTATAAATCTTCTTTATCAATATTATCGCACGGAAGAAATCCATTTAACTTCTAGTGAGCTGAGGGTATTTGATGGGCGGGAAAAAATTAAGTCCGAGCTTCGTCGTCATTTTGAAGAATTATCAAGTCAGTTGGCTGGAGAAAATGTTTCGAGCATACAAGACAAAATTACAAATTTAAGTTTATTGTATCGCTTTGAGAAATATTTTTATGGGCGCAACCAGGAAGGTTTTATAGCTGAGACCTATATAAATCAAGCCTTCATTCTGATTGATTGGATTGGTGTGCTTAGAGCTAAGTTTCAAAATATTATACTGGCTAACTTACTGATGCGCGTCGGTGTTTATTTTCTTCAGTCTTCAAGATGTCATACCAGGCCTGAAATACAAAAAACTAGTGAAATGATGGCACTTTCGTTTTTTTTAAATGCTATTACCCTGGGTTCAAAAGAAGATATTGCGCAAGAGTACTATTTTCGTGTGCACACCTTGAAGTACTTACTTATGTTTCGCTACTACGATAAAGAAGTTGAGGAACTCATCTCTAATTTAGCTGACCTGACCTTCAATCTGACTGATTTATTTCCAATTTTTCCGATCTGCCGGCCCAATATTGATTACATCAAAAACTCAACTGTTGATTTGGGCCCCATGCTACACCTTCTTAATTTCTATGTTGCTACGTTGGAGCATGGTGAAAGATTAGCCGCACCGACCCCATTAACGTTCAAGCCGAGCAAAGTGTGGTATTTGGCATTCACGGGGATACAACGTGGTTGGTTTAGAGCGGGTGATGAAGAATTAGAGGAGCACTATCGTCAAAAGTTAATGCAGAGTATTTTGCGTGAAGGCGCTTGGACAGATGCTGATGTTGGGCATAATGTTGATCTCATCGGAACGGTAGTGGCACGAGATGCACACGCTTGGCTGGCGCTTCCCAATCCGATTGAGGTATCTCAAAGTCCCGTCACATCGCCTGCTACACTGCCTTTACCAGAGGCTATATTACCGGATAGCTTTGCTGGTGTAGGAGGCCTGATTTGGGATGAGGATAAGGGGGAGATACTATTCATAACTCAGTTGCCAGATGCCTGGCACACACGAGTGATTACGCCTTATGATTTAAAGATAGTTCTACAGCGACGTCTTCACTACATGAGCTTTAGCTTGGATGAAATGAGTCGTACGATGCCGAGAGCGCCATTCAACTTAATGCGTATTCAGCCATCCTCAGCTTATGGCACTGAAGTTTTGCGAACAGCGGCTATGGCTGATTATTTGCTTAAATTTTTAACTGTAGGTAGTGAGGTCAATCCGCTGCCACCGTATGCGCAACGTCCAATGGAAAGAATATTGGCGGCATTGCCTGAGAATCTGCGTGAGATCTTCACTGAATTTCATAAAGCCCCCAACTCAGAATCTATGCACCGCTTTTGGTTTGAAACTGGCGACCTTGAAATCGCCGCAGGACAATATCGCTCGGAGAGCGAAAATTATTTAGTTTTCGGTAATATTAAAATGCTCTTGAAAAAACATCGCATGAGGCTCAGTCCTGAGGGCGAGTTGGTCGATATTGACGAAGAAGACGAGGGGTGGGATTTATATGTAGCGAATCTTAGCGATCCGCGGCCTGTATATCGCACTATTCAAGTAACAAATAAACGAGCCATAGTGTTTTTTGAGGGTAACTTAGAGCTCGCTGCGTTCTATGATGACAATGTGCTTTCACTGCCTCAAACGGTGCTGGGTGTTAGGGTGAATATTGGTAAGCTATTTGATTGTCCTCGCAACGCAAATGGGCAGATAGTTAAAAATCAGGCGAATGCTTGGCTTTTCCATCAAGCCACTGTTTTGGTGACTAATAAAGCAAAACGGAATCATTATTTTTCGCCGGAATACACCTTTGCACAAAAATTTACGGCTTATTATAACGAGCTTGCTTGGTACTTCCCTGTTTTAAGGCGTCTCAGTGAACTGGCAAAGCTTATGTACGTAGCGAGACAAATACATCATTTGCATGTTAACAATTCTGCTGAAACAGCAGCGCTAAGAACACGGCTGAATGATGCGAAGCATTGGGATGCTAGAAGAGCGGAAGTTGAGGGAATCATTCGCCAAGCTAATACAGATTATGATCAACAGTACAATCGTATATACCATGAATTACTCGCACAGATTAGCCGTGATTTTGATGCAGCTAGAGCAGGATTAAGTGAATTGCGATTGACTATTGAAGGAGAATTGCGTACGAACCAGACACGCTTTGGCACAATTTATTTTAATGAAGAATCAGCTGAGGTTTTAGAGTGGTGTAATGAGCAGTATGAGCACAATAAAAGCAAATGTTTGCGAGAGCATGACTATGCAACCTGGCAGCATAATGAAGCGCGAATCTTGAGAGAGATCCGCGGAATGCGCTTTGAGACCGCGAGGAAATTGACTGATCAAAAATACAGTGCTATCTACAGAGCACTTTATGAGGCTCATCGCGAGCTATTGCGGCCTGTTACGAGTGAAAGTCGCTATGTGAGTCTTATTAAAAGTTACATTGGTGGCGATTATGGTCCTTTGTTAGCCTCATTAGTAGCAGAGTTAAGACGTAAGCAACTGAATAGCTTGGTGGCGTCTCTACCGATGATCAGCACAGAGCTTGTTGAAGCCAGTTTTAACTTTAGTGGCCACTATCGGGAGCTAACACGACAATTAACCGATTATAAATTGAGTAAGGCTAAAGCTCAGCTGGATCTTGATATCGCAGAACTAAGGAAAACTGTTGATCGAGCTCGTTCAGAAATAGAGCAAAGGCTACACAAGAGTCTTCGATTTTCTAAATGGTTTACTGAAATGGAGATGCCGGATTCCTCTGCTGAGCTTGAAATAGATCTAAGTGCTAAATGCCTCTTAGTGCCCAGTGCCTATAGCCGTATGACGGATGAAGTGGTTGTTGAGAGTCAGGGAGTGGTTCGAGTGCTCCATCACAAACGTTTAGTCTATGGGGGTGTGGTACTCAATCCGAAAGCGCACGAACTTCCTGCTGGTAGCCCACAACATCAGGAGGCAAAAAATTATGCGTTGAGTGGTGCAAACACGATGCTTGATCGTGGTTTTATGAAGGGCGTTCAAACTGATTATGCTGGTGGGCGCGCTGGTGCCGATGCGATGGGAGCCACGATGCACGCGATGCGCATGCAAGAAGTGAATAAAGTTCGTGTAGCGGCGGGATTGGCGCCGCTTAACGTTCCCTATGTAGCGGGTAATGTGGTTTTGAAACCGAAAGACGAGCCTGCCACGGTAACGTCTCCTCCGCCAGCCAGACACCCATCTGAGCGTCCAGCCTCACCGGGGAGTGGTGATGAAAGAGGAGGAAGTGGAACAGGCGCTCCTAGTCATCGCCCTCGTCCTGGCGCTAGTGCTGGTGCAACAGCACCAACAACCACTCGAGCACCGACTATTGTGCCGCCCGCCCGACGTGCATCGACTCATACTTCTTCAGCATACAGTGGAGCAGGCTATGCAAGTGCCGTGCCTGCTCAGTACAGGCCCTCTGCAGCTGCTCACGTTCCAGCCGCTACCGCCGCAAGTGCTGGAGCAGGGCGCGCTACTGCCGCTGTTCCCAAAGCTCCCGCTGTAGTTGTGCCACCCACCGCTTCGAATCGCGCGACAGCTACAGCAGGAGCCACATCAGCTAAAGTTCCGGCATCAGTAGCCCCACCCCATTTGCCTGTCAGCACAAGTCAGAGTGCTGCTAGAACAACATCGGCTGGAATGGCTACCGCTGCACCTGCTACTAATGCAGGGGCAGGAGCAGCGTGGGTTGCACCAAAAGCTGCATCCAAAGCTTCTGGTGAACCCTACTCGATGCCTTCTGCTGCCGGAGCAGGTACAGGTGCAGGTGCAGGTGCAGCTTACAGTTCACCACCCGTCACTACGGCGGGACTATTTGCTCCGACTACAGCTCGTTATGCGACAGCGGGATCAATGCCTGCTACTGGGTCTAGTGGGGCCTCTGCTCGTGATGACTTAGCGGCATTTCTAAGCGAAGACTTAGCAGCCGTTCCCGTTATTGCGGGCTTAAGCTATGCAAACATTCCGGGTG
>JBDNGR010000088.1:0-4966 GCA_041689165.1 Coxiellaceae bacterium | reverse complement strand
GTATATACCCATCGTAGCTCAAGATGCGAGTTGTAAGCTTCATCTTGACATCGCATTAGCCCGCTTCCTCAATCACAAAAGCTCGAAAGAGCCCAGCTATTCCTTCGCTTTTGCTCAATCCTCATCGGGCTACTGCTCGCAAGCTGAAACTTAAAACTTCGCATCTTGAGCTACGATGGGTATAGTACAGAATCGATCATTCTTGAGGCAAAGATAGATCAGCACATATCAGCACTTTCAGTATTGCAGATTAGGGGACCCTCATGCATAATCCGACTTTATTTATAAGGAGGATCTTATGCGTTTATTAATCGTTTCTGTAGCGGCTGCCACTTTAGCATTAGCGGCTTGCAAAAAAGAAAGCACTAACCCTAACCAACCAACCGATATTACCGGTGAAACACCAAGTTCTACTTCACAAATTCAATTAACGCCTGCTGCTCCCGAAGCAACTGCGCCTGCTGCTCCCGAAGCAACTGCGCCTGCTGCTCCTGCCACAAACAATACTGCTCCAGTAGCTCCTGCTACTAACACGACTGCAGCTATTGCACCTGCTCCTGCAACTACTGGTAGCACAGCACCATTAGCCAGCACCAACAGCCGCAACTCTTAAGTTATTGCCACTCATCCTGCTGAGCCTATATCTCAGCAGGGTGCAGTGAAAGTAGCTAACTGTATGGATACATTTCCCGACAAGAAACAAGGGCTGATCTGTGCTTACTTGCTGGATGGCAAAGGTTCGGGCGAAGCCTACACCTGGGAAAAAATCCAAAATTATTCCCCTGAAAAAACCCCTGGTATTTTATGGGTTAACCTTAATTTCACGAATCTGAATGCCCAGCAGTGGGTGCGCGCACAGTGCGGTCTAAATGAGTCAATCATTAGTGCCCTACTCAATAAAGCTAAGGCCCGCCCTTACAGCATCACTTTAGATGATGGTGCTTTAATTATACTACGTGGTGTTAACTTAAAAGCTGGCGCCAAGCCTGATGATTTAGTTTCCATTCGTATTTGGATTGAAAAAAATCGAATCATCACTTGTCAGCAATATCATGTGCTCTCGGTTAATGATCTGCAAACAGAAATTGCGCAACATCAGGGACCGCACACCTCTGGCGATTTTGTAGCTCATGTCTGCACTCATATAACAGAACGAATTGCTGACAGTGTAGATGAGCTGTCAGATTTGATTGATCGCTGCGAAGACAACCTACTCACCCAGAAATCTACCAATGCCAATCTTTCAAATTTGCGCCGTCAAATTATTAACTTACGTCGCTACTTAGCTCCAGAACGTGAAGCACTGACGCGCTTGCAATCAGATGTTAATAACTGGTTGTCGAATGCTAATAAAGCTGAGCTAAACAAGGCAACTAACCGTATTATCCGCCATATCGAAGACTTAGATGCACTACGCGATCGTGCGGCCATTACACAAGAACAGTTGACCAATACATTGATCGCTCAATCAAATAGTCGCATGTACATTTTGTCTTTGGTAGCCGTGATCTTCTTGCCACTAAACTTTATAGCGGCGTTACTTGGTACTAATATTGGCGGAATACCCGGCAGTAATCATCCCTGGGCTTTTGCCGTCTTGAGTATTTTATTGGTGTCTGTGGCGTTGATCGAATTTTGGTATTTCAAGAAGCATAAGTGGTTTTAATCATATCGGCTAGACCGGTGAGCCAAAGCGTCGAATTGTTCAAACACGGAACCATAATGAATTTCTCATTGCTGCATAGATTGTTTAATTGATTCAGCAAAGCCTGCAATATAGGCTGAATTATCAAAGAAAGAATCTGTCACCGTGATTGGAATTTGAAGGTTTTGTTTTTTCACTTGTTTATGGAATTCTTCGATTGCCGGACCGATTGCTGCACGTGAATATTGTGGAAATACGGGCAAAACCTATAATCGTTCTACATCATGACTCATTAATTTTTGTAAAGCACTAGCGATTGATGGCTCGCCATAACGCATACCAAGTTCTATACCTCTCGTATCTCAAGATGCGAACCTAGGGTTTCAACTTGCGAGAAGTCGAGGCGTTCTGATTGAGCAAAAGGCGAAGAATAGTTGTTCTATTTTGAGCTTTTTGTGATTGAAGAACGCCTCAAATTCGACTTAAGGTGCAAGCCTAGGTTCGCTAGCTTAGGGTGCGATGGGTATATAACATAATCAGCACCTAGGTTTTGCTGCAAAGCCGACCCAATGCTTTAGTGTACACTAAGAGCGGTGAGCCTTTAGGCAACCCAATGTTTTGATAAGCTTCTGCAGATTGCTTAGGTCGATTCAATAAAATTAAATTCACCCATATCATGCGCGGCAACTAAGGCAGATCAATGACATTGGGATCAGATAAGAATTGTCGCAGATAAGCACGTACTGCTTTAACACTGGGATTATTAGGAGTGCCCAGATTGACAAGGAAAATTGCGGTTTTCATGCTGCCTACTTAATTAGCTGCCTGTACGAGCGTTAAATCAACACCAAGACGCTTGGCAATTTCTTCATAAGCTTCCACTACACCACCTAAGTCTTGACGGAAACGATCTTTATCTAAAATCATTTTCGTGGCTTTATCCCAAAGACGGCAAGAGTCTGGCGTGATTTCATCACCTAAATATAATTCATCATCTATAAAACCGAATTCAAATTTTGCATCGACTAATTGCAGATCAATTTCATCAAATAATTCTGTCAAAATTTGATTAATCTTTAAGCTTGTCAAACGCATTTTCTCAAGTTCACTTGCGGTGGCCCAGCCAAAAGTTATAGCGTGGGACTCATTGACCATGGGATCACCTAGAGCATCATTTTTATAGAACAGCTCGTATATAGCTGGTTGTAACTCTTCACCCAAAGTCAAAGCTAAGCGTTTACAAATACCACCAGCCGCGGCATTACGCACCACAGATTCTAATGGAACCATACGCAAGCGACGCACCAAGGTTTCTTTGGCGCTGAGTTGTTGCACGAAGTGTGTACGAACTCCGGCCTGCGCTAATACGCTCATAATATGGGCATTGATCAAACTATTTAAGGCACCCTTACACGCCATTTGTTCGTGCTTGGCCCCATTAAAAGCAGTTAAATCATTACGAAATTCAGCAATCCATTTGTCTGAATCTTGAGTTTCATATAATGACTTTGATTTGCCGCTATAGGCTAGTTTAATTTTAGTGAAAGACATTCTTAACTCAATTTAGCCGCAATATTATTTAGTATTTGCTCAGCAATATTTGCTGGAGCAGGCTTCTCATCATGCTTGACACTCACTTGCGTCATTTTGCTTGCTTTAGTTACAACGGCTACACAATAGACAGGCGAAGCTTGATTAAGTGCACGTCCCTTGCCTCGCACATCGAGGACGTAGAAACAATGACTGCTAGGATCTTGATCCAAAATGCGATAACCGCTGCGCTTCAATGCTGTTCCTACCATTACCCAGCTACGTTTGTAGTCGCGATGAACAATTAATATTTGGGTTGGTCTGACAAGTGGCGCAGAACGTGCACCACTAGCTGCCGGTTTAGGTAGCGCCTTTGGCTGCTGTAATTCAGCCTTTGGAGCGTTCACATTTAAAATATCGGGCGGATAAATAGAAACCTGCG
This sequence comes from Coxiellaceae bacterium, assembly GCA_041689165.1. GTDB lineage: Bacteria > Pseudomonadota > Gammaproteobacteria > Coxiellales > Coxiellaceae > CAIQCE01. The sequence continues at coordinate 1,349 of JBDNGR010000088.1, read as the reverse complement.
CGGCTTCTTGGTTAAACGACGGCAATGGCGTGCTATTTATTGCTTGAGTATCCATATGTAAATTCGCTGGAACCACAAGAGCGGATGCGCTTTGATCGTCTCTAAAATAATCATTATCATGATTACCCAAACCGATATCCTGATGACAAGCACTCAACAATGCACTCATTAAAACTAAACCCATTAAACTAAAATAATTTTTCAAGTTAAACCTCACCGATAGCCACTAAAGCTTGTTGTAAACGCGAATGATATTGCTCAGTTAAAGGGGTCAGCGGCAAACGCAAACCCGCTTGAATTAAACCCATCTCAGCCAGCAACCATTTAACCGGTATGGGATTTGCCTCAACAAAAAGATCGGTATGTAACTTCATCAAGTGTTGGTTGATCGCTGCTGCGCTGGGTCGATCACCCGCCAGTGCGGCACGACACAAGGCTGCCATTAAGCGTGGCGCGATATTTGCGCTAACAGAAATTACACCCTGACCACCTAGTAAAATGAAGTCCATTGCAGTGGCATCATCACCACTCAATAAAGCTAATTGAGAACCTAAACTTTTATATGCGGCAACACGTTCTAATTGACCAGTGGCCTCTTTAACGGCCACAACATTGGAACATTGCTCGGCGATTCTTACAGCCGTTGCAGGTAGCAAATCGCAGGCTGTGCGACCCGGCACATTGTATAGAATCACCGGGATGGGCGCAGCTCGCGCGATCGCCACATAATGTTGATACAAGCCTTCTTGCGTGGGCTTGTTGTAATAAGGGGTTACAATTAATGCCGCGTCGGCACCCGCCTCGAAGGCAGCTTTAGTATAAGCAATGCTGCTAGTAGTGGCATTGGTGCCGGTACCCACGATCACTCGTGTGCGCCCTTGCACTTGCTTGATTACCGAACTAAGGATTTGACTGCGCTCTTGGTCAGTAATGGTTGGGGATTCACCGGTAGTGCCGATGATGACCAAACCATCGCTTCCTTCTGCTAAGTGCCACTCAACCAAATGCTCTAAGGCTGCAAAATCGAGCTCACCGCTGGGTAACATGGGGGTTACTAAAGCAACTAAATTACCTTCGAACATTTGATACTCCTAGAAGGGGGTGATTTTATGCTAATCTAGCGCCTGTTGAAAGCATTAATAAGAGGATTCTGATGAATTGGTTATGGATAGTAAATAAAGTATTGCCGCTGGCTCTACCCCTTATATGCGCCGTTTTACTCGCCGTTTATTTGCAAGCTAAACTGAGTAATAAAACACAACTAGAGCAATTACAACTCCAGCGCGATGAATTATACCGTTTACTTAAAGACCAGCAGAATGAATTACACGAAGCACGAGCCCGCTTTG
>JBDNGR010000087.1:0-5173 GCA_041689165.1 Coxiellaceae bacterium | reverse complement strand
TTGTAAGGGCGGATCCGTGTGTAAGTTGGGTGCCCGCCCTCTCTGAGTGGTAACGATATAGTTAAAAATTTGATGTAAGAGGAAAACTGAAATGGCAAAAGTAAAGTTTGATATAGGAAACAAAATACACATCAACGTAGGAACGATAGGCCACGTGGATCATGGTAAGACGACGCTAACAGCGGCGCTGACGAAGGTGTGCGCGGATGCCTACGGTGGCGAACGCATGAACTTTGACCAAATTGACAAAGCGCCGGAAGAAAAAGCGCGTGGTATTACGATTTCGACCTCGCATGTGGAATATCAATCACTGAATCGTCACTATGCACACGTGGACTGCCCAGGCCATGCGGACTATGTAAAGAACATGATTACGGGTGCAGCCCAAATGGACGGCGCTATTTTAGTGGTGTCAGCGGCGGATGGACCTATGCCTCAAACGCGCGAACACATTTTATTGGCGAAGCAAGTGGGTGTGCCGCACATTGTGGTGTTCTTGAACAAAGCGGACATGGTTGATGATAAAGAATTATTAGAGTTAGTTGAAATGGAAATCCGTGAATTGCTGAGCAAATACGGCTTCCCGGGTGATGATATTCCGATTGTAGTGGGTTCAGCTCTTAAAGCCTTAGAAGGTGATAAGGGTGAAGTGGGAGAATCTTCTGTATTGAAGCTTGTGGAAACGATGGATACGTATATTCCAGAACCTAAGCGTGAAACGGAAAAGCCATTTTTGATGCCAATTGAAGACGTTTTCTCTATATCAGGCCGAGGAACCGTGGTAACTGGCCGTATTGAACGCGGCATGGTTAAAGTAGGCGATGAAATTGAGATTGTAGGCTTGCGCCCAACGCAATTAACGACCTGTACGGGCGTGGAAATGTTCCGTAAGTTAATGGACGAAGGTAAAGCGGGTGACAACGTAGGTGTGTTATTACGTGGAACGAAGCGAGAAGATGTAGAGCGTGGTCAAGTATTGTCAAAGAAAGGCTCTATTACACCGCATAAGAAATTTGAAGCGGAGATTTATGTATTGTCAAAAGAAGAGGGTGGCCGTCATACGCCGTTCTTTGAAGGTTACCGTCCACAGTTTTACTTTAGGACAACGGACGTAACGGGATCAGTGACGTTACCGGAAGGCGTTGAAATGATAATGCCCGGAGACAACGTGAAGGTAACGATCGAATTGATCTCAGCGATTGCGATGGATGATGGTTTACGCTTTGCGGTACGTGAAGGTGGCCGAACTGTCGGTGCCGGTGTGGTAACTAAAATTATTGAATAAAGCTGTAGGGGCGGGGCCCTGTGCCTGCCTTCTCTGAGTTAGCATCGATGTTTGTAGGGGCGGGGGGCCGCTGTGCGTAAGTTGGCCCCGCCCTCTCTGAAATAGCATCAATGTTCGATTAAAAGGGCAACCACAGGGGGTTGCTCCTATAAAACATAGGCTAGTAGCTCAATTGGTAGAGTAGCGGTCTCCAAAACCGCCGGTTGGGGGTTCGATTCCCTCCTAGCCTGCCAGTTGTGGCAGAAACAAAAAGCCACGGGCTGAATTAGTTCGCGACAAATTATATGAACGCAAAAAGCAATACTAATTCCAAGCTTGATACTTTTAAGTGGTTATTTATCTTCAGCTGCTTATTGGCTGGAATTTATGCCAATCATCATTTTGTCGAAGTTGATTGGGCATTACGTTCTGCAGTAGGTATTGTTTTGCTTTGTGCATTGTTAGGCGTAGCTTATCAAACAGCGGCTGGTCATCGAAGCTGGACTTTTATTAAAAGTGCGCGCACTGAGTTGCACAAAGTAGTGTGGCCAACTCGCCAGGAAACTGTGCAAACAACGTTAGTTGTGATGGTGATGGTAGCGATTGCTGCTTTAATTTTGTGGGGCGTTGATGCGCTATTTTTGTGGGCAGTCAGTTGGCTTACCGGACAAAGAGGATAAAAAATGTCAGAGCAACAAGTAAAGCGTTGGTATGTTATTCAAGCTTATTCGGGTTATGAGAATTATGTGGTTAAAGCTATGCGTGAACAAATTGCACGTAAAGGGTTAGACGACAAATTTGCTGAAATTATCGTACCGACTGAAGAAGTTGTGGAAATGCGCGGCGGCAAAAAACGTAAAAGTGAACGCAAATTATTTCCAGGTTACGTGCTAGTAAAAATGGATATGGATGATGAAACTTGGCACTTAATTCGTGGAGTTTCTAAAGTTTTAGGCTTTATTGGTGGTACAGCTGAAAAACCAGCGCCAATTACTGACGAAGAAGCAACTAATATTCTGCAGCGTCTTGAAGATGGCGAAAACAAACCACGTCCTAAAATTTTATTCGAACCAGGCGAAATGGTGCGCGTTATTGAAGGCCCCTTTGCCGATTTCAACGGTGTGGTTGAGGATGCTAACTATGAGAAAAACCGGTTACGAGTTTCAGTCTTAATTTTTGGTCGTTCTACACCGGTTGAATTGGAATTTGGGCAGGTAGAAAAAGCTTAGTCAAAACAGTGCAGGGGGTGTAAATTGGGTGCCCGCCCTCCCTGAACTAACACCGATCCTGTAGGGGCGGGTCCCCGTACCCACCCTCTTTCAGTTGGGTGAATGTGTTGTGGTAAATGGCATCGATGTATGATTGAGAGGAAAACCCCACAGCGGGGTTTTCCTGACAAGTGAATTGGTATCGTTGTGATGCCCTAGGAGTGGGACAATTTGTCTCATAACAACAACCGGGGAGCTTTTAAAAAAAGCGTTACTACCCAAAGGAGCGAAAATGGCAAAGAAAATCACAGGCTACATCAAGCTGCAAATCAAAGCTGGTGAAGCCAACCCTAGCCCACCGGTGGGACCTGCTTTAGGTCAACAAGGTGTGAACATCATGGAGTTTTGTAAAGCATTTAATGCACAAACTCAAAGTCTAGAAAAAGGCTTACCAACACCAGTGGTTATCACAGTATATGCAGATCGTAGTTTTAGTTTTGTGACTAAAACACCTCCGGCTTCTGTGTTAATTGTTAAAGAATTAGGTTTGAAGGCTGGCAGTGCTAAACCGAATACTGAAAAAGTAGGTAAACTAACTCGCGCTCAATTAGAAAAAATTGCCAAGATTAAACAGCCTGACATAACAGCCGCTGATCTAGAGGCGGCTATCCGTACCATCGCGGGTACCGCACGTAGCATGGGTGTTGACGTGGAGGGTGTAAAACATGTCTAAGATTAGTAAAAGACAAAAAGCATTTCAAGAGAAAGTTCAGCCGGGTAAACAATATCCCGTGTTAGATGCGATCAATTTAACGAAAGAGTGTGCTTCAGCTAAATTCAAAGAATCAGTAGATGTTGCTGTTAACTTAGGAATTGATGCACGTAAATCAGATCAAGCAGTACGTGGTGCAACAGTATTGCCCAATGGTACTGGACAGAGCGTGCGAGTAGCTGTATTTGCCCAAGGTCATCACGCACAAGCCGCTAAAGATGCCGGTGCTGATGTGGTGGGCTTTGATGATTTGGCTGAAAAAGTAAAAGCGGGTCAAATGGATTTCGACGTAGTTATTGCAACACTCGATGCAATGCGTATCGTCGGTCAATTAGGTCAAACTTTAGGCCCACGCGGTTTAATGCCGAACCCTAAAGTAGGAACAGTGACGATGGATGTGGCAAATGCTGTTAGAAATGCTAAAGCGGGTCAAGTTCGTTACCGTACGGATAAAAACGGTATTGTGCAATGTACTATTGGTAAAGCGGATTTCCCAGCCGATTCATTAAGACAAAACTTAGATGCTTTATTAGCAGATTTGCGCAAATTAAAACCTAGTACTGCTAAAGGAATTTATTTGAACAAAGTAACCATTTCTTCAACGATGGGTCCTGGCGTAGTGATAGACACAGCAACTTTATAACAAGCTATATAAACTATAAAAGGGCAGGCACAGGGCTTGCCCCTACAAAAAATTCACGTGAGGTAGCAATACCAATCGTCGAAGACCGTAGGCGTAATTCAATGATCATCTCCACGCAAGTGCAGATTCAGAAAATTACTTAATGGATTTCCAACCTACGCAGGCGGTGTGTTTGTTCTCATGAACCGATTCACCAAAATATGGTCGAGCCCGGCAATGAATGCCAGGTTCGTGTAAGGATCTGTTGCACGCTGTTTGCTTGAAACGAAAATCCCAGGCGCTTTTCAGTCAAATCAACAGCGTGCAGCAGACCTCTTTAATAGAGGAGATAGACAGTGGCTTTAAAGTTAGAAGATAAAAAAGCAATTGTTGCCAGTATGAATGATGTTATTTCTCATTCAGTATCGGCAATCGCTGCTGATTATCGTGGTTCAACTGTCTCCCAGATGACAGATTTACGTACCAAAGCACGTACTGCAGGCGTTAGCGTCTATGTATTACGTAATACTTTGGCGCGTCGAGCTGTTACAGAGACTGCCTACGACTGTCTGAAAGATGCATTAGTGGGGCCGATCGTCTTATTGTTTTCAAAAGACGAACCAGGTGCTGCTGCCAAGTTATTACGCGACTTCGTTAAGACCAATGCCAATATTGAAGTAAGAGGCATTGCGATGAGCGGGCAATTGCTAGGTCCTGAAAAATTGGAGGCTGTCGCAAGTCTTCCAAGTAAGGATGAAGCGATTTCTATGTTGATGTCAGTAATGAACGCACCAGTAACTAAGTTGGCTCGAACACTTGTGGAACCTTACGCAATGGCAACGCGCGCTATGGCGGCTATTCGTGATCAGAAACAAGCTGCATAAAGACAGAAAATTATTAATTTAGGAGAATACAAATGGCCCTTACTAGAGATGATATTTTAGAAGCAATCGCTGCTATGAGCGTTATGGACGTTGTTGAGTTAGTGAAAGCTATGGAAGATAAATTTGGTGTTTCTGCTGCTGCCGCTGTAGCAGTTGCAGCTCCGGCTGCTGCGGCTCCTGCTGCTGAAGAAAAAACCGAGTTTAACGTAGTGATGACGTCTTTCGGTGAGAACAAGATCGAAGTGATTAAAGTTATTCGTGGACTCACTAGTCTTGGACTTAAAGAAGCTAAAGACCTGGTGGAAGCTGTGCCTTCTACGGTTAAAGAAGGTATTTCTAAAGACGAAGCTGCTGATATCAAGAAAAAACTTGAAGATGCGGGTGCTAAAGTCGACGTTAAGTAAGACCTTGTTATTTAATGCC
>JBDNGR010000086.1:0-7666 GCA_041689165.1 Coxiellaceae bacterium | reverse complement strand
TATTCGCCACGTATGTCGCTATGCCTTTGAGCACATGGAAATAAACCGTATTGAGGCTGTGACTCTAAAAGAAAATGTCAATTCAATACGATTATCGAAAAAAAATGGTTTTCATTACGAAAGTACTATGCGTAATTACAAATACTTCAAAGGTCAATCACACGATATTGACATGTTTTCGATAGTGCCTAAACGTAGCAAGTAACGGGAGAAATGCATTGCTGATAAGTGAAGACGCCTCCTTGAGTAAATATGTGATCAAAAGTTATAGCGCAACTGAACTCGTTATTAATGAAGCACATTATTACTCAAGCTTGATTGTGACACCTGAAACACTGATAAGCGATTGGCGGCCACGCAATTTTGCCGAGCTTAAGCTTGAGGATTTTGCTATTTTACTAAAACTCAATCCAGAATTTGTATTATTGGGTATGGGTACACAATTCCAAAGCCTTCCGACCCAACTGAAAGAAGCTTTAAGTGATAAATTAATTATTGAAACCATGAGCACCGGGGCGGCTTGCCGCAGCTTTTGCGTCTTAAGTAGCGAAGGGCGCAATGTTGCTGCCGCCATAATTCTATGAATAAGCTTAAAATTGCCATCGCTCAACTAGATTTTAAAGTTGGCGCTATAGCGGCTAATACTCAACGTATTATTGAGACCGCACAAAAAACCCAAGCTGATTTAATCGTATTTCCAGAATTATGTTTGAGTGGATATCCACCTGAAGATTTATTGTTTCGCAGCGACTTCTACACCCGCATTCATAAAGCGCTCGAAGCTCTAAAAGATTGTTCCAAAAACGTTCCCGCTTTAATAGTCGGCTATCCTGAGCAAATCGATGGCAAGATTTATAATCAAGCTGGGGTTATAGCTAATGGCGAAATTATCGCTACCTATGCGAAACAGCAACTGCCGAATTACAGTGTCTTCGATGAAAAACGTTATTTTACGGCCGGTGATCATGCGAGGCTTTTTACTTATAAAGATGTGTCGATTGCTTTATTAATCTGTGAAGATTTGTGGCAAGGCGAAACTGTAGCTGCATGCAAACAACTAGGCGCCGATTTAATTATTAGTTTAAATGCCTCCCCTTTTGCTTTTGAACAACAAGAGCTGCGAGAATCTCTAATTAAACAGCATTCGAAAGCAAGCAAAATTGCCATAGTCTATGCCAACACAGTTGGTGCGCAAGATGAGCTGGTTTTTGATGGTGGCTCGTTCGTTAGCAACGCTGAAGGTATGATTGCACAACAAGCTAAATTCTTCAGCGAGCAAATACTGTTATGCGAATTCGATCGGAACAGCTGTTCTTTTGCAGAGGCCGCTATCGCGCCCTCGCTGACGCGCGTTGAAAAAATGTATCAAGCCTTAGTGCTGGGGCTTAAAGATTATGTACACAAGAATAACTTTAAGTCGGTTATCTTAGGATTATCCGGCGGCATTGATTCAGCCCTAACACTTGCGATTGCCGTGGATGCGCTTGGCGCCGACCATGTTACAGCAATCCTAATGCCGTCCCGCTTTACAGCTAATATTAGTTACGAAGATGCCATAACTGAGATTGAGGCATTGCAGATTGACCATCAAATTATTTCGATTGAAGAAAGCTATCAAAGCTTTCTAAACACTCTCAAAAACACTTTTGCCAATACCACCATCGATTTAACTGAACAAAACATTCAGGCGCGCTGCCGTGCTGTTATCCTAATGGCTTTATCTAATAAATTTGGTTCTTTGGTATTAACGACGAGCAATAAAAGTGAAATTGCCGTGGGTTACTCCACATTATACGGCGATATGGCGGGTGGTTTCTGCGTGCTGAAAGATGTGTTAAAAACAGATGTTTATCGTTTAGCTCAGTTTCGTAATTCATTCAGCCAAGTAATACCGCTGCGCGTGATTGAACGAGCACCCTCTGCAGAACTGGCTGAAAATCAACTGGACCAAGATAGCTTGCCGCCTTATGAAGTTTTAGATGAAATTATTAAGTTATCTGTTGAGCAAAACCAAGACGCTGAAGCTATTGTCGCGCGAGGCTTTACGAGCGATATCGTTTATGAGGTGCTAAAGAAAATCAAACAGAATGAGCATAAACGACGCCAGGCTCCGCTTGGTGTTCGCTTAAATCCTGGCGCCTTTGGTCGTGATCGACGTTATCCAATTACGAGTGGCTATGAGTTGTAGCTTGGGTTCGCGTTTGTAGGGGCCGGCCCCCGTGCCTACCCACTCAATCGTACACCGATGCTATTTACTGGAACATCGATCCAATTGAAAGAGGGCAGGCACAGGGGCCGGCCCCTACAAACACAAACCCAAGCCCAACCTAAGCCAAGCGCTTATATTCCTTAGAATCCGGGAAATTAACCTTCAACAATTCCAAATAGCGATTCGCTAATTCAGGTTGATTTAACTTACGATAAGCTTTGATATTGAGCGCAATCGCTTTCGGCACGATAGGTGATTGCGGATAATTATTGATGATATCAGTAGCGCGATTAATCGCTGCAACATAGGCCTTATGGTACATATAGAGCTTCGCGATTCCCAATTCCTCATTCGCTAATTGATTACGAATATAAGCCATGTGCGCTAAAGCATCATCACGATACAAACTGTTGGGGAAGCGTTGCACAAGTTCATTAAATGAGAAGTAAGCATCTTTCAAGTGCTGAATATTACGTGCAGCGGGGTTAACACCAAAGAATTGTTGCAGCCAAGTCAAACCCTCTTTATAGGCAATCAAGCCTTTCATGTAATAGGCATAATCAACATTGGGACTACGCGGGTAAAGATGAATATAACGATCTGTCGCCGCCAAGGCTGAAGGTATGTCTTCATCTTTGTAATAAGCATAAATTAAATCAAGCTGTGCTTGTTCAGTATAGTCGCCAAAAGGGTATAAATTATCTAGAGCTTCAAACTGTTCAGCAGCCGTCGCAAAGTTATCATCTTTCAAATTGTGACTCGCGCCACTATAAATTTGGTCGGCACTCATGCCCTGATACTTAGCCAAATTCTCTTTTTTAGGGCCGCAGGCAGTTAAAATTAATAACAAACTCAGGATTAAAACTAGCCTTTTCATTATTTTCCTATAAACAAATGTTTGACTATACCTCTCGACCCTCGAGATGCGAGAGGTATATACCCAAAGCGCTTTAGCCATTATTAGCTGGGCGTTTAGGTTGAAGAGCCGGGATTATACCTATAAAGTACCGCAAATGAAACGCATCCATCTTGAAGCTCAAGTTACCGACCCCTATGCCAGCCAACGTCTTGACCAAGCGCTCGCAGCGCTATTTCCCGATTATTCGCGCTCGCAGTGGCAAGGGTGGATTAAAAACGGCAAAGTGCAATTAAACGGACAGCTTTGTACCAAAGCAAAAGAAAAAGTGAACACAGACGATAAGCTTGAGCTCGACTGTGAGATTGAAGTACAAGGCGATTGGGAAGCAGAACAGATCCCTCTCAATATTGTTTATGAGGATGATCAACTACTGGTGATCAACAAACCCGCGGGGCTTGTGGTGCACCCAGGAGCCGGCAATCCTCAAGGAACATTAGTAAACGCCCTGCTCTATTATTTGCCTGAACTCAACACTCTGCCACGCGCCGGCATTGTGCATCGCTTAGACAAAGAAACCACTGGTTTGCTAGTAGTTGCCAAAACCTTAACCACTCACACTTACTTAACTCGCGCTTTGCAAAAACGCTTAGTCAAACGGGAATATGAAGCTGTGGTGCGCGGCAAAGTAATTTCAGGTGGCACGATTACGGCACCCGTTGGCCGTCATCCACATCGTCGTACCGCGATGGCCGTGGTGAATTCCGGCCGTGAGGCTGTCACACACTACCGCGTCAGCGAACGATTCAAGCAACACACGCGTTTACTGGTGCAACTTGAAACCGGTAGAACACACCAAATCCGCGTGCACATGGCACACATTTTGCATCCTATAGTTGGCGATCCACTCTATGGTAAAAAACAATTGCTCGCTAAGATTGATGATGAGTTACAACAGTATCTCATGCATTTTAAACGCCAAGCTTTGCATGCTCTACGTTTAGAACTGATTCATCCTGTTACACAAGAAGTACTAAGCTTTGAAGCACCTCTACCAGATGACATACAGGAACTTTTAGCCATATTAAGAAAGAATGAAATCTGAATCTTATCTCGTTCCAGAGTGGCCAGCACCAGCACATGTTAAAGCTTTCAACACCACGCGTTTAGCTGGAATCAGCAAGGGCCCTTTTGCTAGCTTTAATTTAGGTGATCATGTCCAAGACATTCCAGAAACTGTTGCCCATAATCGCCAACAACTGAAGCAAGATCTGCAACTCAATTCAACTATCCAATTCCTTAAACAAGTGCATGGCACTTGCGCCATCAATTTAGCGCATGAGTATGATATCAGCGCTGATGCCGCTTATACCCAACAAGCGACTCAGGTCTGTGCGGTCTTAACAGCTGACTGTTTACCACTCTTAGTCACTGATAGAGCTGGAAACGCAGTTGCGGCCATTCATGCAGGTTGGCGTGGCTTGTTAGCGGGAGTGATTGACGAGACGATCAAGCTTTTTCAAGCACCGCGCGCTGAATTGTTAGTCTGGCTTGGGCCTGCGATTGGTCCCTGTCATTTCGAGATTAATGAAACTATTCGAGATGATTTTCTTAAAGTAAATCCACTCAGCCAAACTGCCTTTAAAGCACAAGAGCAAAAGCTATACGGTGATCTCTATCAGTTAGCTCGAAATAATCTGCAAGCCCTTGGTATCGAGCAAATTTATGGCGGTAAGCACTGCACCTACTGTGAAAATGAGTTGTTTTACTCTCATCGGCGCGATCAGGGTTATACAGGCCGTCAAGCCAGCCTCATTTGGGTTGAGTCAACTCGTCACTAAACTATGCTAAAATCGTGCAAACCAATTTTGTTAACAGAGAGAATGGACAATGCCATTGTATGCAATCTTTAGTGTCGATAACCCAATTTTCAGGGTCAAAACAACTGTTGATTCTACTGACTCAAGCAAAGAAGCCTCGACTAGCGCAATTATCGATAGTCCAAGCTCAAAAATAACAACTGCCGATCCTGCTGCAAGCGCCGCTTGGGCTAAAGCGGCTGATGATTTCCTCAAAGATATATTCAGAACAGCTGCCAATCTTTATCCCGACTGGGACGAGGTTGTACTAAACTTCGACCTTAATAAGGTGCTACCCACCTTAACATTCTCTCGCGAGGCTAAGCCTGAGGCCGGCCGCACCATTGAACTACGATTATCAGATGCTTCTACTAGTCCTACCGCAGGCATTCCTGAGGACTACATTCAAATAACCAGCGTACAATTAGACAATCTGCGTAGAGCCACTGCTGATGGCGTTTTAAAGCTTAGCGTACAAGATCTCAAATCACGTCCTGAAACAGACCCAGTCGTCATGGCTATTGGTAATGGCACTCATAATACTTTTTATGGCAACTTGAGTAGATGGTTCATCAATTACTTCATGGACGAGCGAGACAAGGCCAATTTAATTCATTACGTGGGTCAGAATGGGACTTTTGCTTATGGGGGTTACTTCTTTGAAATAAAGTCCGATAAATCAAATGGAAACCTTTTCGCTAGTGTGGGCGAGACAGCAACGAAACAAAATATCACTGAGAGCGATAATGCAGATCAATATTTCATTACTTCAGAACAATTGATCAGAGAAAAAAATCTTGAAAACCCTAACCTAAATAAAAATTTTTGTACTATTATCACTCGCGCTCGTTATGATAGGACGACTGGAAAAATCATCGGCCCCCTAATGATAACGCTACAATTTCCGGATAATATTTCAGCTACTGAAGCAAACATCAAAACAAAACGGCTTATTGCAGCTTATGAAGCTCAACGTAAGCTTTTTTCTTCTACCTCAGACTCACCTCGCGATATTGGCGCACTAAGAGTCATAACACCGCAACCTCTTCTTAGCCGCTTAGCTGCTGTACTGGGTGGCATTATACTCATCGCTGGCATTATTTGTGCCGCACTGGTCGCTTTACACATATTACCCACCCTAGCTTTTTTAGCGGATTTAAGCCTTAATCTGGGCGCTCTAAGCATAACCGGACCGCCACTCTCAGCACTTGTTTTAGTAGTGGCCACTTTTTTTGCTACTACTACAACAGCCATGTTTAGTTTCTTTAGTACCAGTCTCGTTACTAGCCATAAATCGCCACTCATTACTCACTCAACGCTGGCTGGAGCGAATATTTCAAACCTAGGCGCGACACCGGTACTACACGCCTCTCGTGACTCACTTGGATCCCACCCACCAGCAAAGACAGTGATATCCAGACCTAGTTCGCCTAACTTATCAGCCAAAGCCAAAGCCGAAGCAAGGCGATCTGATTCTGATACTGATTCAGAAGCTGAGTCAGCAGATGGGACCACCACAAGACCCTGATTATCATATGGGTCTGAAGCAGATTAGTGTCATTTGCTTCCCATAGAGTCGAATAACAGTAACCGAATTAAAAAAGAGACTTTCTCATGCCTAAATTAGTCACTTTAAGTATAGATGCAGCTGCCGTCAGCAAGTTTTGTCTTGATATACCACTAGAAACTGCCATAACTACCTTTAAAAAAGATTTTTTTAGATCTTCTGACACACCTTATCCTGACTGGGATGAGGTTATACTCAATTTTGATTTTGAGAGTACGCCGCCATGCTTAACCCTCACTCGGCCAAATAGTCCAGCTTTTTATGTGATTCAACTATTATTGAGTACAGACTCACCAGCTACAGAAAATTATATAAAGCTCACGGATTCCAATTTAGGTCTATTACGAGATTATGAAAGTTCAAACAAGCATAGCATTAGTGTTGCAGCTCTGCGTAAACTTGAGCCAACTCACCCACTTGGTTGCCTAATTGGGCGTGACGATAGCTCGACCTTTTATAAACAACTCAGTGATTTATTCGTTAGCCAATTTATGGACATCCGAGATAAGGAAGGATTAGTACGCTACGCCAATCAAAGCGGCATATTCAGCTACGCCGCGCTTTTTACTAGCATTGAACCTGATCAGATAAATAGGACGTTACTCACATATAACCCAGATGCGACTACACAAGAATGGTCTATCACAAAGGGTGGCGCAGCTGATGATTTCATCATCAAATATACGCGCGAGCTTGTTGACCGCGATACTCGTACTAACGAGGGTTCAAATTTATGCAAAATTCACTTTGATCAAAGTTATAATCGCGAAGCCAAAACCTTAGCTGGTCCTTTACAAATTGTGCTGGATTTTCCAGATAGGAGCTCTAAAAAAGAGATAGATCGTACAACCAAGCGCATTACTGATTTATATCAACAAAAAAGGAGCGCGGCTTTAGAGGCGAGAGTGACAGATCCGGGCGAACTACTTCTTGCGCAGAGCTCCCCAGTTAGCAGTTATGTAGAGGGATCGGCAACGACGCCCAATCCAGGCGAACTAGGTCTATCTTCAAACTTTATAAAACGAAGAATTTTAGTAGCTGGTATTGCCTTATTAATTACTGGCATCATTGTTGCCATTTTAATAGGTGTAGGCACAATACCCGCTTTACCAATTTTAGCTGATCTCAGCTTGCAGCTTGGGGCCTTGTCGCTCTCAGGCACACTATTATCGGGT